>JAOPUQ010000500.1 GCA_025963425.1 Modestobacter sp.
GGCTGCGCAGCCGCCGGGCGGCCGGCGACCCGCCGCCGGCCGGGGTCGTCGAGCCCGGCGGCGCGCTCGTGCCGACCGAGGGGGGCGTGGCATGAGTACCGCGAGTCGAGCAGTGGGCACCGTCGTCGAGATCACCGGCCTCGAGGTCTCCTTCGCCACCGACGCCGGCACGGTCGCCGCCGTCGAGGACGTCACCCTCTCGGTGCAGGCCGGCGAGGTGCTGGCCATCGTGGGGGAGAGCGGCAGCGGCAAGACCGTCACCGCCCGCAGCATCCTGCGCCTGCTCCCGGAGACCGCGCGTACGCGCGGCGCCGTGCTGCTGACCACCAAGGACGGCAGCCGGACCCGCGACGTCGTGGACCTGTCGGGCCAGGACCTGCGCGACGTCCGCGGTCAGGACGCCGCGATGGTCTTCCAGGAGCCCTCCACCGCCCTCAACCCGGTCTACCCGGTCGGCTGGCAGATCGCCGAGGGCCTGCGGGCGCACGGCAAGCTCAGCCGGAAGGAGGCCCGGGCCAAGACGATCGACGTGCTGCGCCGGGTGGGCATCCCCGACCCGGAGACCCGTGTCGACCACTACCCGCACCAGTTCTCCGGCGGGCAGAAGCAGCGCATCGTCATCGCCCAGGCGCTGGTGCTCGACCCGGGCGTGATCATCGCCGACGAGCCGACGACCGCCCTCGACGTGACGGTGCAGGCCGAGATCCTGGATCTGCTGCGCCGCTGCCGGGACGACTTCGGCACCGCGATCGTGCTGATCACGCACAACATGGGCGTGGTGGCCGACCTGGCCGACCGGGTGGCCGTCATGTACCAGGGCCGGATCGTCGAGCAGGCCGACGTCCGGACGCTGTTCGCCGCACCGCAGGACCCGTACACGCAGAGGCTGCTCGCCGCCGTCCCGCGGCTGGGCACCGGCGTGGCCCGGACCCGGGAGCGGGCGGCCGCCCGCCAGCCGGGCTGGGCCGACGCGACGCCGGTCGTGGAGGCCCGCGACCTGCGGATCGTCTACCCCGGACGGCTGCGCCGTCCCGACTTCGTCGCCGTCGACGGCGTCAGCTTCTCCATCCGGCCCGGCGAGGTGCTCGGGCTGGTCGGGGAGAGCGGCAGCGGCAAGACCACCATCGGGCGGGCCATCGCCGGGCTGACCAGGGTCACCGACGGCTCCCTGCGGGTGCTGGGTGCGGAGATGAACGGGTTCAGGGAGCGGGCCTTCCGGCCGGTGCGCGAGCGGATCGGGTTCGTCTTCCAGGACCCGGCGTCCAGCTTCAACCCGCTGCTGTCCATCGCCGAGGCCGTGGCCGAGCCGCTCGTCGTGCACGGCCGGGCGAAGAACCCCCAGGCGGCCCGGGCGCGGGTCGGCGAGCTGCTGGAGGCCGTGCAGCTGCCCCGCGCGTTCGGCGACCGGTTCCCGCACGAGCTCTCCGGTGGTCAGCGGCAGCGGGCCAGCCTGGCCCGGGCGCT
The DNA here is from genome assembly GCA_025963425.1 of Modestobacter sp. Lineage (GTDB taxonomy): Bacteria > Actinomycetota > Actinomycetes > Mycobacteriales > Geodermatophilaceae > Modestobacter. Next base: position 1,465 of record JAOPUQ010000500.1, read on the forward strand.
GGCGCTGGACCCCGAGCTGCTGATCGCCGACGAGCCCACCTCGGCGCTGGACGTGTCGGTACAGGCCCGGGTGCTGGAGCTGTTCGACGAGCTGCAGCGCGAGCTCGGCTTCGCTGCCCTGTTCATCAGCCACGACCTGGCCGTGGTCGACCTGCTCGCCGACCGGATCGCGGTGCTCTACCGCGGGGAGCTCGTCGAGGAGGGGACCGGGGCGGAGGTGCTGGGCGCACCGAAGCACCCCTACACGCAGCGGCTGCTGGCGTCGCTGCCCGTGCCGGACCCCGACGACCAGGCCCGCCGCCGCGGCGAGTGGGAGCGCCTCCGCGCCGCCGATTGACCGGTCGACCGGGCCGCAGACATGGCCATTTCCGCGGTCAGCGCTCGCGGCCGCGCGGCTTGAGCGGCAGCGGCGGCAACGGGGGGACCTCCAGTCGCTCGCCCTCGGGAAAGCCGGCGACCTCGCCGAAGCGCTCGTGCTCGGCCCAGGACGCCGCGAAGTCGGCGATCTCGTCGCCGGACCGGCCGACGAAGTTCCACCACATGACGATGCGCTCGTCGAACGGCTCCCCCCCGAGCAGCAGCAACCGGCTCGCCGCGGCCGACCGCAGCCGCAGCGTCCGCCGGCCGGTGCCCAGGTAGAGCATCGCGCCGGGGGTGACCGGCGTGCCCTCGACGTCGGCGGCCCCGGACGCGGTCAGCACGGCGTACTCGAAGTCCGGCTCCAGCGGCAGCTCGACATCGGCGCCGGCGGCCAGCGACAGGTCCACCCCGACCAGCGGGGTGTACGCCGTGCCGGGGGACGTCGCCCCGCCCATCGAGCCCAGGACGACGGTCGCGGTGAGCCCGTCGGAGGTGAACCCCGGCAGCGCCCGGTGGTGCTCGAACGCCGGGGCGACGTCGCGGGCCGCGTCGGGCAGCGCGACCCACAGCTGGGCGCCGTGCAGGAACCGCGGGTGGACGGCGGGGGAGGTCTCGGCGTGGGAGATCGCGTGCCCGGCGGTCATCAGCGCCAGCTCCCCGGGCCGGACGAGGACGTCGCTGCCCACCGAGTCGCGGTGGTGCACCTCGCCCTCGAGCAGCCAGGACACCGTCTGCAGCCCGGTGTGCGGGTGCGGTGGCACCTGCATCCCCGCGGAGGCCCAGACGTCGTCCGGGCCGTAGTGGTCGACGAACGTCCAGGCGCCGACCATCCGCCGGCCCAGCGTGGGCAGCAGCCGGCGGACCCTGGTGCTCTCGCCGAGCAGCACCTCCTTGCCCGGCAGCAGGTCCAGTACGGGGCGGGCCGCGGTGGCGGCCAGGCCGCCCAGCTCGGCAGCCGAGGGCCGGCGGTCCAGATTGCTCACGGCCGCAGTCCTACTCCGCCGGGGCGGCTGTGTCGTCGCCCGCCCATCCGGTTTCCCCGCGCACCCCGCTGTGCGGCACGTGCTGGGCCGGAATGCTGCCCAGCCGGCCGGCGCTGTGGTCGGCGAACGCGTCCAGAACCTCCTGCCGGGTGTTCATCACGAACGGCCCGTACATGGCGATCGGCTCACGGATCGGCTGCCCGCCCAGCACCACCACGTCGAGCGAGGGCGTCCGCGAGTCCTGATGTGCGGCGCCGCGGACTGTGACGGTGTCCCCGGGGCCGAGGACGGCGAGCTGCCCGGTGGTCACCGGATGCCCGTCGATGCCCACGGACCCGTTGCCCGACAGGACGTAGACCAGCGCGTTGAAGCCCGGGTCCCAGGGGAGGTCGAGGGTCGCCCCGGGCGCGATCGTCGCGTGCACCATGGCCATCGGGGTGTACGTCGTCCCGGGGCCCCGGTGGCCGGCGACGTCGCCGGCGATGACCCGCAGGAACGCGCCGGCGTCCGGGCTGGCGAGCAGCAGTGACCGGTCGGCGCGGAGATCCTGGTAGCGCGGCTCGACCCACTTCTGCGCCCTCGGCAGGTTGACCCACAGCTGCAGGCCGTGGAAGAGCCCGCCGCTGACGACGAGGGCCTCCGGGGGTGCCTCGATGTGCAGGACGCCGCCGCCGGCGGTCATCCACTGGGTGTCGCCGTTGCTGATCGTGCCGCCGCCACCGTGGCTGTCGGCGTGCTCGAACGTGCCGTCGATGATGTAGGTGACGGTCTCGAAGCCGCGGTGCGGGTGCCAGGAGGTGCCCTTGGGCTCACCCGGGGCGTACTCGACCTCGCCCATCTGGTCCAGATGGATGAACGGGTCCAGGTCGCGCAGGTCCACCCCGGCGAAGGCGCGGCGGACCGGGAAGCCCTCGCCCTCGAAGCCCGACGGCGCGGTGGTCACCGACCGGACCCGGCGGCGCACGGTGCGGGGGGCGGGCAGCGGGATCCGGGCGAGGGTGGTGGTGTCCTCGACGGTCACGGCGGGCATGGCGCCTCATCTCGGTTGAGTGCTCAACTACTAGCCACTCTAAGCCGCGCCCCGGCTCCGGTCTTCCCGCCGCGCCGGGCTCACCCCGACCAGGCCGCCAACCCCGGCCCGCTCAGGTCGGGCAGGGCGGAGCCCCGGCCGAGCAGCCCGAGGAGCAGTGCGTCGCCCGGCCCGCGCACCTCGGGGTCGCCGGCCGCCCCGTGCGCCCAGTCCAGGTCGGTGGCCACCAGGCGCAGGCCGGCGGCCCGCTGCCGGCTGCCGAACGGGCCACCGAGCCGGACGGCGGTCTCGAGCGCGCAGCGCAGCCGGTCGGGCCGGGTGGCTCGCGGCCGGTCCAGCGGACGGCGGATGTCCTGGTGGTGGCTGACCACCTCCACCAGCATCTGCCCGGCCGCACCCCCCGGTGGCGTGCGCCGGCTGTCGACCGCGCGGTGCCAGCCGGCCAGCAGGGTGGTCAGCGGGACCGAGCCGCGCTGGACCGCCGAGCGCCGCAGGAAGCGGTCGACGTCGAAGCCGGCGCGGACCAGCCCTACCACCGCCGTGCTGAGCGGGGTGTCGGTGGCCATGGTCAGGTGGCCGACGACGTCGCGGACCCGCCAGCCGGCGCACAGCGACGCCGCGTCCCACTCCGCGGCGGAGAGCTCCTGCAGCAGCGCCAGGACGTCGCGCCGCTCGTTCGCCACGTGCGCCCACAGCTGGTCGTCGTCCACACCGCCGACCGTGCTGGCTGCGGGGCCGAAGGGCAAGCCCCCCACGCCGGAACCGGGCCAGGTCACGACCAGGTCGCGCCCCCCGGGCGTCGAAACGCGCGAGACACACGTGCTGTCTAGGTTCGTCGCATGGCGGACCTCTTCGACGGCTACCCGTTGGGGCAGCAGTGGGACGAGATGTTCGCGGCGCCGGCCCAGCCGCGGGCGCCGTACACGGGCCTCTACAGCTCCCTGCAGCCCATGTCGGGCGAGGAGCTGGCGGCCCGGGCGGACGTGCTCTCCCAGACCTACCGGGACGCCGGTGTCACCTTCGCGCACGCCGGGGAGGAGCAGCCCTTCCCGCTGGACATCGTGCCCCGGGTCATCGGCTCCGACGAGTGGTCGCTCATCGAGCGCGGCGTCGCCCAGCGGGTGCACGCGCTCGAGGCGTTCCTGGCCGACGTGTACGGGGCCGGGCAGGTCTTCACCGACCGGGTGGTGCCCCGCAGCGTCATCACCACCAGCGCCCACTTCCACCGGGCGGCGCACGGGCTGGTCCCACCCAACGGCGTCCGGGTGCACGTCAGCGGGATCGACCTGGTCCGGGACGAGGCCGGCGACTTCCGGGTGCTGGAGGACAACCTCCGCTCACCCTCGGGCGTCAGCTACGTCATCACCAACCGGGCCGCGATGAGCCAGGTGCTGCCCGAGCTGTTCGGTGACCACCGCATCCAGCCGGTCTCGGACTACCCCAGCAAGCTGCTGGCCGCGCTCAAGGCCTCCGCTCCGATCAGCGTCGCCGACCCGACGGTCGTGCTGCTCACCCCCGGCGTCTACAACTCCGCCTACTTCGAGCACGCCCTGCTGGCGCGCCAGATGGGCGTCGAGCTCGTGGAGGGCCGCGACCTGGTCTGCTCCGGCGGCCAGGTCAGCATGCGGACGACGGACGGCCAGCAGCGCGTCGACGTCATCTACCGCCGCATCGACGACGACTTCCTCGACCCGGTGCACTTCCGGTCGGACTCGGTCATCGGCTGCGCCGGGGTGCTCAACGCCGCCCGCGCCGGGCGGGTCACCATCGCCAACGCGGTGGGCAACGGCGTCGCCGACGACAAACTGCTCTACACCTGGGTGCCCGACCTCATCCGCTACTACCTCGCCGAGGAGCCGGTGCTGGCCAACGCCGACACCTACCGGCTCGACGACGTCGACACCACCGAGTGGGTGCTCTCGTCGCTGGACCAGCTGGTGCTCAAGCCGGTCGACGGCTCCGGCGGCAAGGGCATCGTCATCGGCCCCCGTGCCGACGAGCGGACCCTGGAGGAGCTGGCGGTCAAGGTGCGGGCCTCCCCGCGGGACTGGATCGCCCAGAAGCCGATCGGCCTGTCGACGTCCCCGACGCTGATCAACGGCCGGATCGCCCCCCGCCACGTCGACCTGCGCCCGTTCGCGATCAACGACGGCAACAAGGTGTGGGTGCTGCCCGGCGGGCTCACCCGGGTCGCGCTGCCCGAGGGCGAGCTGGTGGTCAACTCCAGCCAGGGCGGCGGTTCCAAGGACACCTGGGTGATCTCCCCGCCGCGGCCGGTGGTCGAGCCCGCGCCGGCGCCGGACGTCACCCGGATCGAGTTCACCACCGCCGACCTGCCCGCCGAGCCGCCCGCGCAGGACCCCGGGCCGGCCAACGACAACGCCGCCGCCCAGGCCCAGCAACAGCAGCAGCGGAAGGACCTCGCCCCTCTCCCCCCTCGCGAGCTCGGGGCGAGCCTCCGGGCGAGGCCGACAGGCGACGGCCACCGCATCGACGCTGCGGGAGGTGCGGGGTGCTGAGCCGCATCGCCGAGTCGCTGTTCTGGATCGGCCGCTACGTCGAGCGGGCCGACGACACCGCCCGCATCCTCGACGTGCACACCCAGCGCCTGGTCGAGGACCCGTGGATCGACGAGCGCCGGGCCTGCGCCAACCTGCTGGCGCTGATGGGCTCGCCGTGCGATCCGTCCGAAGCCGACACCGAGCGGGTGCTGGGCACGCTGGCCTTCGACCGCAGCAGCCCCAGCTCGATCGTCGGCGCGCTGTCCGCGGCCCGGGAGAACGCCCGCGGGGCCCGCGAGGTGCTGTCGGCGGAGATCTGGGAGTCGCTCAACGTCACCCACAACGCCCTGCCGCAGCAGCGCACCATGGCCCGCCGGTACGGCCCGCACTCGCTGTTCCGGTTCGTCCGCGAGCGTTCGGCGATGGTGTTCGGGCTGGCCGACGCCACCATGAGCCGCGACGAGAGCTGGCTGTTCCTCATCCTGGGCCGGTCGCTGGAGCGGGTCGACATGACCGCCCGGATGCTGTCCACCCGGGTGCTGGCCGGTGACGCCGCGCCGTCCTGGACGCTGGTGCTGCGCTCGACCGGCGCCTACGAGCCCTACCTGCGCACCTACCGCGGGGCGGTCAACTCCAGCCGGGCGGCGGAGTTCCTGCTGCTGGACCGGCTCTTCCCCCGGTCGGTGTTCGCGGCGCTGGAGCAGGCCGAGGGCTGCCTGGCCGAGCTGGAGCGGGCCAACGTCCGCGAGGGGCACCGGATCGGCGTCGCCGGCGAGGCGCACCGCATCGTCGGGCGGGCCCGGACGATGCTGGAGTTCATGCAGACCGACGAGCTCCTCGCCAAGCTGCCGGCGCGGCTGGACGAGCTGCAGCGCACCTGCTCGCTGGCCAGCGAGGCCGTCACGAACCGGTTCTTCACCGAGCAGGCGCCCCAGATCTGGGTGCCGGAAGGCGTGGGGTGAGCGCGGTGCCGCAGTCACAGGGGCAGTTCCAGGCCCGCACCGCGCAGTCGCAGTCCCAGTCGCAGGGCGCCGTCCGGGTGGACGGTGACCGGTGGCGGCTGCAGGTCGTGCACCGCAGTGAGTTCCGCTACGGCGGTCCGGTGCGCTCCTCGTACAACGAGGCGCGGATGACCCCGGAGAACAGCAGCCGGCAGACCACGCTGCGCTCCCGGGTCGAGATCGAGCCGGCGGCCGCGGTGCACGCCTACCGCGACTACTGGGGCTCCACGGTCACCGCATTCGACACCCACGGCCCGCACACCGAGCTGGTGGTGACGGCGACGTCGGTGGTGGAGGCCGGTCCCGAGAAGCACGTCACGGACCCGGTCGGCTGGGCGGAGCTGGCCACCCCCGACGTGCAGGACCGGTTCGGGGAGATGCTGCGGCCCACCCCGCTCACCGCGATGGACCCCCCGGTGGTGCGCGCGGTGCGCGCCGCGGTCGGCGACGCCGGGCCCCGGGAGGCCGGGCACGTGGTCTGCCGGTTCGTACACGACCACATGGAGTACCTGACCGGCTCGACGAACGTGAAGACCAACGCCATGCAGGCCTGGACGTCGGGCAAGGGCGTCTGCCAGGACATCTCGCACGTCTCGGTGGGCCTGCTGCGCGCCCTGGGGCTGCCGGCCCGGTACGTGTCGGGCTACCTGCACCCCAGACCCGCGGCCGGCATCGGCCAGGCCGTCATCGGGGAGAGCCACGCCTGGGTGGAGTGGTGGGACGGCGGCTGGTCCGGCTACGACCCGACGAACTCCGCCGAGATCGGCACCCGGCACGTGACGCTGGCCCGCGGGCGCGACTACTCCGACGTGCCGCCGCTGAAGGGCATCTTCTCCGGCCCCAAGAGCGAGGGCTCGAAGGTCAGCGTGGAGGTCACCCGGCTGGCGTGACCGGCGGACCGTCGGGCTCGAGGTTGCGCAACGGCACCCCGGCCCGCCGGTCCACCGGCGTCATCGGCGGCAGGTGCGACGAGCGTTCCGGTACGCGGGACCGCCACCAGTCCGGTGCCCGGCCGAGCCAGGCATCGCCGAGGTCGGTGAGCCGGCCGTCGCTGCGCAGCGAGGGCCAGCCCAGGGCGACCCGCGTCCCGGCCGCCATCATCAGCAGCTTCGAGGCGATCCGCAGGCGGCGGTGGGCCGGGGCGACGTAGACCTGTCCGACGACCCCGGTCGCGACCGACCACCGGACGGCGCCCAGCTGGTTGGACCAGTCCAGGCCGAGGAACTCCCAGCCCGCGCGCCCGAGCAGCGTCCCGTCCGGGTGGTCGCCGGTGGAGAAGGCGCCCCGGTCGACCTGGTCGCCGGGCTCCGGGCCGGCCGGCCTGGGCCCCGCCCACAGGTGCGGGGCGGACGGGGCGGCCCCGGTCGAGACGACCACGCGGGTCGGCGCCCGCCC
>JAOPUQ010000018.1 GCA_025963425.1 Modestobacter sp.
GCGGGCGCCGCGGCGGTGCCGGTCGCCGAGCAGCTGCTGGTGGCCGGCCCGGCCCTGCTCGCCGCCGGCCTCGACCTGCCCTCGCCCGAGCAGCCGCTCACCGTCGCGGTGGAGGGCGCGGTGGCCGCCGCGGCCTCCGACGACGGCGACGGCCCGGGCCGCTTCACCCTGACCGGGACGGCGACCGACGTGGCGTGGGCCGGGGTGGCCCAGCACGTCGCCGTCCTGGCGCACGGCGGAGCGGGGCCGGTGCTGGCGCTGGTCGACGTGTCCGGCATGCCGGCGACGCACGCGGCGAACCTGGCCGGTGAGCCGCGGGGCTCGCTGGTCTTCGACGGGGTGGCCGCCGCCGGTGCGCTGCTGAGCGAGGCACAGGTCGCCGAGCTGCGGGCCCGGTACGCCCTGGCCCGGGCGGTGCAGCTGTCTGCGGCGCTGGAGCAGGTGCTCACCTGGACGGTGCAGTACGCCGGCGAGCGGCACCAGTTCGGCCGCCCGCTGGGCAAGTTCCAGGCGATCCAGATGGAGCTCGCCGAGATGGCCGGTGAGGTGACCGCGGCCGCCGCGCTGGTCGACGCCGCCGTCCAGGCGCTCGAGCGGGGCGAGTCGGTCACGCTCGCCGCGGCCGCGGCCAAGGTGCGCGCGGGTGCGGCGGTGGAAGTGGTGGCCAGGCTCGCCCACCAGGTGCACGGCGCCATCGGCTTCACCCAGGAGCACAAGCTGCACCACCTCACCCGGCGCTGCTGGTCGTGGCGGGACGAGGCCGGCACCGAGGTGGCATGGTCGCGGGTGCTCGGCGCCGGGCTGGTCGCCGACCCCGACGGGCTCTGGCCGGCGCTGACGCACGTCGTCTGACCCGGCCCGCCGGTCAGGGACGGGGGTTGGTCCGCGTCCAGCCGCGCTCGTCCCGGCGGGCGCCCTGGGCCGCCCGGCAGCGGCGGCACACGGCCTGCACGCCCTCCGCGTGCCGGCCCGACTCCGGCTGGACGTCCGCCCAGCTCACGTGCGGGAAGCGGGTCAGCCGGGACCTGCTCAGCGACAGCCCGCAGACCGTCTCGTTGCGCCCGCGCTCCCACGCGTGGACCTCACCGGCGGGGTAGCGGATGCCGTCGTCGGGGTCGATCCACTGGTCCGCGGCCGCGACCGCCGCGTTGCGCACTCCCATGGGCGCACCCATACCCGCGTGCCGGGATGTGCACCGGCCTGGCCGGAACGCGCCGGGACCGCTGCCGGGTGGCGGTCCGCGGTGGCACCCGTCGCTCGGCGCGCCGACCGCACCTACCGGGTGTCGCGCATCGAGGCGGCCACGGTGCTCGGCGATGAGTTCCGGCCCGCCGGCGAGTCCCAGCTGACATGACCACGACGACCCCCGACCTCGCCCCCCAGGCCGCAGCGGTGTCCCGGCTGGTGGCCGGCGTCCGCGACGACCAGCTTCCCGACCCGACACCGTGCGCGGACACCCCGGTCGCCGGTCTGCTCGACCACCTGGTCGGCCTGACCCTGGCGTTCCGGCTGGCCGCGGAGAAGTCGCCGCTGCCGGGCGCGGCGTCCGCCTCCGCGGCGGACCTGGCGCCCGACTGGCGGGAGCGGCTGCCCCGCCAGCTGCAGGAGCTGGTCGCCGCCTGGCGGTCGCCGGCGGCGTGGGAGGGCAACGCCCTGGCCGGTGGCGTGCAGTTGCCCGCCGCCGCGATGGGGGTCGTGGCGCTCAACGAGGTGCTGGTCCACGGCTGGGACCTCGCCGTCGCCACCGGTCAGCCCTACGACGTGGACGGCGCCGCCGCGGCGGCCTGCCTGCGGTTCACCGTCGACTTCGCGGCCGGGGCGCCCGAGGCTCGAGCGGGCATGTACGGCCCGGTCGTCCCGGTGCCCGACGACGCCCCGGTGCTCGACCGGCTGCTCGGCCAGACCGGCCGGAACCCGTCCTGGCGACCGTGATCGCCGACCCGCCCGGCGCGGTCAGCCGGTCCGGACGTCATCCCGGATCACAGCACGCCGCCCGTGGCGGGGACCGGGGTTCCCGCGTTCCGCGGTGACCCGGCGGTGGGCCGGCCCGCCTCGTACCGCCGCCACTCCTCGGTCGCCCGGCCCAGCGCGACGGCATGGGCCAGTCGCAGGCTGCCGCTGAGCCACAGCAGGACGTCGTGCAGCCGCAGCCGGGTCATCGGTGTGCCGGCGCCGTCGGCCAGCAGCGCGGCGACGGCCGCCTCGAGGGCGGCGAAGCCCACCACGTTGTCCCGCAGCTCGCGGTGCACCACGGCCTCCACCCCGCTGTCGCCCTCGACCACGTGCGGCCACAGCTGCCGGCGGGTGGTCCGGTCGACGTGCGGCACGAGGCCGGGGGAGCGGTGGTGCAGCGCCGCGCTCACCAGGTCCGGCCGGACGCGGTCGGCGCCCTGGGTGCGCTGCCACACCCCGCGCAGCGCAGCTCCGACCGTGCCCGGCTCGGCCAGCACGGAGAACTCCTCGGCCGGCAGCTCCCAGCACGCCCGGCCGGCGGCCCGGGCGCTGGCGGCGTCGGCGAGCGGGCGGACGTCGTCCAGCGCGGCCCGGACGGCGGTCCACCCGGCGGGGTCCAGCCGCCC
>JAOPUQ010000062.1 GCA_025963425.1 Modestobacter sp.
GGCGACCACCGACCCGGACGAGCTGTGCGACCGGCTGCTGTCCGACCTGGCCGGCAGCCACCGTGCCGACGACATCGCGCTGCTCGCCCTCACCCGCGCCGACTGAGCCGCGGGCCGGTCAGACGGGGTCGAGCCGGTGCAGCTCGGCCGGCAGCTCGCCGGGGTGCAGCACCGAGAGCCGCTGGGTCGCCCGGGTGAGCGCCACGTAGAGGTCGCTGTGGCCGCGGACCCCCTCGTCCAGCACCGCCTGCGGGTCCACGAGCAGCACCGAGTCGAACTCCAGCCCCTTGGCCTCCTGGGGGAGCAGCACGACCGGGCCCGCCGAGGAGTCCGCCGCCGGCCCGGACGACACGTGCGGCAGCACCTCCTGCAGGCAGGCGACGGTGTCGGCGAGCCGGCTGCGCGGGGTCAGGACGACGACGGTGCCGCCCTGCCCGGCCAGGTCCGCGGTGACCTTCACGGTCCGGGCGAGCAGGTCGCCCTCGGCGACCCGCTCGGCCGTGGGCAGCACACCGGTGCTGCGCACCGACCGCGGCGCCGACGTGGTCGCGTCGCCGGCGGCCAGCACGTCGGCGGCGACCGCCATGATCTCGGCCGGGGTGCGGTAGTTGACCGTGAGCTCGGCCAGCCGCCACCGCTCCCCGACGTGCGGCCGCAGGACGTCGCCCCAGCTGGTGGCGCCGGCCAGGCTGCCGGTCTGGGCCAGGTCGCCCACGACGGTCATCGACCGGGTCGGGCACTTGCGGGCCAGCAGTCGCCAGGCCATCGCCGACAGCTCCTGGGCCTCGTCGACCACCACGTGCCCGAAGGTCCAGGTGCGGTCGGCGGCGGCCCGCTCGGCCGTCGTCCGGTAGTCGGCGACGGCCTCCCGCTCGGCCAGCTGATCGGCGTCGAGCAGGTCGCCGGCGGTCAGCTCCTCGCCCTCCTCGTCGTCGTCGAGGTCGGTGGACCGGGAGCCGTGCAGCAGGTCCAGGGTCTCCTGGGCGTAGGCGCGCTCGCGGCGCAGCCGGCGCTGCTCGCGGGCCCGCTCGGCGGTGTCGTCGGTGCCGAGCAGTTCGTCGGCCTCCTCCAGCAGCGGGACGTCGGCCGGCGTCCACTCCGACCCCGCGGGGCGCTCCAGCAGCGCCCGGTCGGCGTCGTCCCAGCCGCGGGTGGCGGCGCGGATGCGCGCGGGGGAGGCGTACAGCTCGGTGAGCAGCTGCTCCGGGGTGAGCGCGGGCCACAGCTCGTCGACCAGCGCCCGCACCGCCGGCTCCGCCGCGACCTCGGCCCGCAGCGAGCGCCGGTCCTCGGCGTCGAGCAGGTCGCCACCGTCCCGGACGTCGGAGCTGAGCCGGTCGGCGTATCGCCCGGCGATCAGCTCCACGAGGGCGCGGGCGAAGGCCGGCCGGCCGAGGTTGTGCTGCCGGGAGGCCCGCCGTCCCGCCGTCCGGACCCGGGACAGGTCGGTGGGGCGCAGCTTGACCACCTCGCGGTCCACCACCACCTCCCGGATGCCGCGGGGAACGGTCTGCCGGTCCTTGACCGCCGCGGTGAGCACGTCGGCCATGGCGAGCCGGCCCTTCGCCTCGGCGACCTCGGGTGCCTCGTCGGCGCGGGCGTCGAGGCCCGGCCGCAGCTGACCGAGGCCGGCGAGCAGGACGCCTGTCTCCCCGAGGGCGGGCAGCACGTCGGCGATGTAGCGCAGGAACGTCGGGGTGGGGCCGACGACGAGCAGTCCGCTGCGGGCCAGCCGCTCGCGGTGGGTGTAGAGCAGGAACGCTGCGCGGTGCAGCGCGACGGCGGTCTTGCCGGTGCCCGGGCCGCCCTGGACGACCAGCACGCCCTGGGCGTCACTGCGGATGACCTGGTCCTGCTCGGCCTGGATGGTCCGAACGATGTCGGTCATCCGCCCGGTGCGGTCGGCGGTCAGCGCGCGCAGCAGCGCGGCCTCGCCGGTCAGGCTGGAGGTGCTCGCCTCGTCGCCGTCGGCGAGGTCGAGGACCTCGTCGTCGACGCCGGTCACCCGCCGCCCGAGGGTGCGGATGTGCCGACGGCGCAGCACGCCGTCGGGGCGGAAGGCGGTCGCGGTGTAGAACGGCCGGGACGCCGGGGCCCGCCAGTCGATCAGTGCCGGGTCACCCTCCGGGTCGTCGGCGGGCAGGCCGGTGCGCCCGACGTACAACGGTTCGGGTCGCTCGGTGCGGTCCAGCCGGCCGATGACCAGGCCCGGGTCCGCGGCGTCCAGCGCGGTGATCCGCTCGCTGTGGAAGCGGACGATCGCCTCCCGCTCGCCGAGGGACTGCGGGTTGCCCGCCGACGGGCCGGAGATGGCCTGCTGGAGGCGGGTCACCGACAGGGCCCGGGCGTCGTCCAGCCGCTGATAGAGGCCGGTGACGTGGACCTGTTCGTCGACCAGGCGCGGGTCGGTCGCCGGGTCGGCGGCGGGCACAGAACTCGACAACTGCTGCTGCTCCCTGGGTAGGCGTCCGCTGCTGCCCTCCTCGCGCGGACCGGTCAGCGCAGAGGGCGGCACGGAAGCGTGCCACGGAGTCGGAGGTTCCAGTGTCGTCCTCGTGCCGGGACGCCCGACGAGGGGTCCGGCGGCGGCGCGTCGCCAGGCGCGGGCAAGGGCCTGGGCCGCGGCCGGCGCTGCGGGCACGATGGCCGGGTGACGACGGCGCACGGGCACACCCATCGACTGGACCTGGCCGACGCGACCGTGCGGGAGTGGGACGCGACCGTGCTGGCCGCCGACCCGGAGCAGGGGATCGTGCTGTCCCGGTCGGCCTTCTACCCCGGCGGCGGCGGGCAGCCGCCGGACGAGGGCGTCCTGCTCTGGGGCGGGGTGCGCACCCGCATCGCCGGCACCCGCAAGGGCGACGAGCTGTACCTGGTGCCGGTCGAGGGCGACCCGGTGCCGCCGGTCGGCACGCCCGTGCGGGGTGCGCTGGACGACGAGCGGCGCACGGCGCTGATGCGGACGCACTCGGGGCTGCACGTGCTGACCGGGGTGGTCTTCCGGGACTTCGGCGCGCTGGTGACCGGCGGGAACATGGAGCCGCTGACCGCGCGGATGGACTTCGACCTGGCCGAGGTGCCGCCGGACTTCAAGGAGCGGATCGCCGAGGCGGTCAACGCGGAGCTGGCCGCCGACCGGCGCATCGAGGTGCGGGTGCTGCCGCGGGAGGAGGCGTACGCGATCCCCGGCCTCATCCGGACGGCGACCGACCTGCTGCCGCCCGACCTCGAGGTCGTGCGCATCGTGGACATCGTGGGGCTGGACACCCAGGCCGACGGCGGCACGCACGTGGCATCCACGGCGATGGTCGGCCGGGTCGAGGTGATCAAGATGGAGAACAAGGGCCGCGGGTTCCGGCGACTGCGGGTCCGCATCGTCTGAGCAGGTCCGCAGCCGCCTGGCCCGTCAGACCATCTCGGGCACCCTCAGGTGGGCGATCACCAGGTCGAACTCGGCCACCTCGGCGATCTCCATGCCGATCGACCGGGTGAACTCCTCGCGCATCGCGGCGGCCTGCTCGTTCGCCCGCTCCATGGCGGCCCGGCTCTCGTAGGTCACCGCCGTCGCGGTCCGGCCGTGGGGACGGTCGGCCAGCAGGCTCACGCTGCAGAAGCCGGGCAGGTCCTCCATCTTCGGGATCAGGGTCATCCGGAACGCGTCGCGGTCCTCGTCCATCTGGCCGGCGTCGCGGCTGCCCCAGATGACCCGGGTGCAGGCCCCCGCGTCGGCGGGGCGCATCCGGTGGACCAGGGCGATCTCCCACTCGTCGACCTCGGGTTCGGCGCCGAAGATCTCACCGGCCCGGGCACGGCTGGCCCGGACTCCTTCGGCGCTCGCGCGCATGGCGTCCTCGGACTCCCACGCGGTGGTGACGATGCACCGGCCGGAGGCGCGGTCGGCGAGCATCGACAGGCCGACGCAGCCGTCCATCTGCTCCACCAGGGGCATCACCTGGTCATGGACGTAGGCGATCCCCTCGTCGATCTTCTGGGGGCTGCCGTGAACGGTGGTGGATCGGGCGTACATGCCACCACTCCTCTCCATGCTGGCGAGGCCCCGGCGGTCCCGCCGCAACAGACAAGCGTCCTCGCTCCCCGGCGCCAGGGGAACTGCCCCGGAGCGGCATCCGAAGACTCGCCGCCGAGCGACCTGGTCCCGGCGCGTACGGACGCCGATGGCGGGGTCGGCCGCCGAGTGCCACTCGTCCCGACCGGTTCACGGGCCGTCTGCATCGACGGGGTGCTCACCACCGTGGCCGGACTCCCGCTCAGCAGCACTGCGACCGACCCCCGTGTCGCGGTCACGTCCGGCGATGGGGAAACCCCCGTGTGACCGGGACTCAGGTGCCACTCACAGCGGGCGCCGTTGCCTCGACGGCTCGAAGGACGAGCTGTGTCGCGGCCTCGGGCTGCGACACCATCGAGGCGTGCGAGGCCGGCACCTCCTCGATCGTCGCGTTCGCACGCTCGGCCATGAACCGCTGGGTCGCCGGTGGGATCGCGTTGTCCCCGGCGCCGAGGAGGTACCAGCACGGGAGCGTCTTCCAGGCCGGCGGGCCCGACGGCGCGCCGAACGCGGCGGCGTTCCACGGTCGCTGGGTCGCGGCCATGACGTCCGACGTGGCGCGGTCGACGTCGGCGGCGAAGGCCTCGTGGAACGCCTCGGCGTCGAGGTAGAGGTCCGCACCTTCGCTCCCGTCCTGGCCGGTGAACGGCACGGGCCTGATCGCGGGACCCACGAGGCTGCCTTCGAACCTCTCCAGGAGCTGCTGGATGCTCTCGCCCTCGTCGGGCATCCATCCGTTGAAGTACACGAGCGCCTTGACCTGGTCGTTGCCGGTCGCGGCGTTCGAGATGACCGCGCCGCCGTAGGAGTGGCCGACGAGCACGATGGGACCGGTCAGGCTCCGCAGGAAGTCGGCGAGGTAGGTCGCGTCGC
>JAOPUQ010000078.1 GCA_025963425.1 Modestobacter sp.
CGCTGGTCGAGGACCCCGGTCGGCTCGACATCACCCGCGGCGCGCTGGGCCACCTGGCGTTCGGGCACGGGGTGCACCACTGCCTGGGCGCCCCGCTGGCCCGGATGGAGATGACCATCGCGTTCCCGGCCCTGCTGCGCCGCTTCCCGCAGCTCACCCTGGCGGTGCCGTTCGAGGAGATCGGCTTCCGCCCCCACCACTTCATCTACGGCCTGCAGTCGCTCCCGGTCACCTGGTGACGGAGGAGCGAGCCTCGTGAGGGTCGCCGCCGACCGCGAGGTGTGCATCGGATCCGGGAACTGCGTCTTCACCGCCAATGACGTGTTCGACCAGGACGACGATGAGGGCCTCGTCGTCCTGCTCACCGCGGAGGTCGGTCCCCGGGACGCCGACGCCGTCCGCGACGCCGTCGCGCACTGCCCCTCCGGAGCGCTGCGAATCATCGAGGACTGATCTGCGGCGGCCTCGCCCACCAGGCCACGTCCGGGGAGCAGCTGTTCGACATCTCCGCGGGCGGGCCGGAGGCCTGCTCGACGTGGGTTCTCAGCAACGAATCTAATCCTCGTACGCCTTCGGCACCGAGACCGCCTAGAACGCCTCGTTCACCGGGACGGTCTACCTCGGCATGAGCGTCGACGGGTTCATCGCCCGCCTCGACGGCGACCTCTCCTGGCTCACCGGCGGCGCCGACGCGGGCGGCCCACCCGACGACGGCGCCCTCGGCGACTTCGGCTTCTCGGCATTCGTCTCCGGCGTCGACGCGCTGATGATGGGCCGTGCGACCTATGACGTCATCGCTCCGATGGCCGATTGGCCGTACCAGGGCAAGCCGGTGCACGTGCTCAGCAGGACACTCGCGCCCGGCGCTGATCCACGCATCGTCGTGCACACGTCATTCGAGGAGGCGGTGGCGGCGCTGACCGCGTCCGGGTACCGGCGGGTGTACGTCGACGGCGGCCGAACGGTGCACACCTTCCTCGCCGCGGGGCTGATCTCCGACCTGACGCTCTCTCGCGTCCCGGTTCTCATCGGCACCGGCCACACGCCCTTCGGCGAGCTGCCGACGGACGTGGCGCTCGAGCACGAGCGCACCGAGGTCTTCCCGGGCGGCATGGTGCAGAGCACCTACCGGGTGCGCCGGCGACCGTGACGGCCGGGATGCGGGAGCCAGCGCAGCCGGACACGCGCCCCAGCGGATCGGACGAGCCGCCAGGCGGTGGAGTCACCAGGCCCTGTCCCGTCGATGCTGACGGTCGGCGCGCCGACGACAGGGAGACCGCAGCGATGCGAGCGACGACGTCGATGCAGGGCACGATCTCGGGGCCCGACCCACGGCAGTGGCACCGGCCCCTGCTACTACGACTTCGGCGGCAGCCTCGCCGGAGTCGGGCGGCTCTTCGCGGAGGCCGACGTCCCGCTCGCCTCCCTCACCGGGCCGGCCAACGTGCTCTTCGAACTCGTCGGCGGCATCGCGATGATCCTCGGCGCCGCCGTGCCGGTCATCGGCGTGTTGATGGCGCTGAACATGGCCGGCGCCTGGACCTTCGTGCACACCAGCGGCCTGTTCGCCATGGATCACAACGGCCCCGAACTGGTCATCGCGCTCGGCCTGCTCAGCCTAATCCTCGCCGTGACCGGCTCGGGCCGCTTCGGGCTCGACCACCTGATCGTCCGGCGCCTCCGCCGGACGTCCCAGACCACGCCCTGACGGCTCCACCATCGCCTGCGCGACATTCGACGATCCGCCAGGGGCAGGTGCGCGACGCGCGCATCGGCCTCGCCCACATCTCTCCCAGGGCATGCACATCGGCACGATGCGGACGCATCTGCTCGATCAGGGGAACGCCTCCTCGAACTGCTGGCCGGCATCGCACGTGGCACCAACGACCGGCGTAGCGCTCAGGCCAGGCGGGGAGCCGACGACGCACCAGGGGCGGTCGAGGCGATCTACCCGGACGCGAAGATCGGTGAGATCACCGAGGGGCGAACGACGTCCAGAAGCAGGTCATCGCCACCCAGGTCTTCGGACGAGACATCACCGGCTGACTCCCACCCCTGAAGTAGCCCGCCAGTACGGCCCCCTCACCACCGGTGTTCGGGATCGATGACGGCTTTCGACCTCCCCCGCGATTAGGGTCGGGGCAGCCTGGCGTGATGTGGGTTGAACGATTCAGCAGGCCGTGGGGTAAACGGGTACGAGCTCGGAGCTGGGCCGGTGGCGGCGGCTCGCTTGGCGGCGCGGTCAGAGACCAGGCCGGCGATCGCGCAGTGTGTCTCGGCGTAGTCCTGATGGCGCCCAGTCCAGCGCTGCAAGGGGCGCCATTGACCCAGCTCGGCATTGGCGTATTCGACGGCGATCCGCCGGGAGGATTGGCGGCGCTTGGCCTGCCGCCAGCCGTGCTGTTCGGTGATCGTCCTTTGTCGAGGTTCTTCGGCCTGCGGGGCGGAGCGCTCACCTGGTCTGAGAACTCGTTGGCCCCGGTAGCCTTCGTCCACCTCGGCTTTCACCTGTGGGTGGAGCCGGAACTGCTCGGCGATGCCCTCGGTGCGCATTGCCGTCTGGTCGTGCATCCGGCCTGGCCTCACCGCCCCGCACCATAGGGTCCGTCCTTCGCCATGGCTGATAGTGGTGGTCTTGATCGTGTTCTGTTTGCGCTCGTCGGAGACGCAGGCGGCCCGCCCGGGGCGCTCGGCCAGCAGCGGCCTGACCTTGCCGATCGCTCGGCCGATCGTGGAAGACCTGACCTCGTAGATCACGCCGAGGGCCTCGTGGATCAATCCGGTGCGCAGGTACACCAAGATGCTCCCGCGACAGCCCGCAGAAGGCGACATGGGACATGGCCGCGCGGGCCTGACCAGGGTTGCACACCTCAACACCGAGCCGGCCATCAGCACGTCACTGCCTGCGTGGAGACACTGTCAGCAGGGCTGCCACAGCTCGACCCGATTGCCCTCAGGATCGGTGACCCAGCCGAATCGACCGACACCCTCCATGTCCTGGGTCGCTTGGGCCACGTCCACTCCCTTGGCGCGCAATTGCGCGAGCATCGCGTCCAGGTCGCGGACACGGAAGTTGAGCATGGTCTGCTGGGCGCGGGAGCCGAAGTACTCGGTCTCGGACTCGAACGTCGCGAACACTGTCACCCCGGCTTCCTGACGCCACAGGCCGTTCTCATCGGCGCCCAGTCCCAGGAAATTGCGGTACCACGCACCCAGAGCCATCGGATCGGCGGCCCGCAGGAAGTATCCGCCAACTCCAAGCACACGCTCCATTTCGCCATCTTGCCCGGCCGCATCGCCCGCTCCGACACCCTGTCTCAATCGCGGGGGAACTCGTTAGCCTCGGCGTCATGCGAGCCGTACAGATCACCCGCTTCGGCGGCCCCGAGGTCCTCGACGTCGTCGACCTGCCCGAGCCGGTTCCCGCCGACGGCGAGCAGCTCTACGACGTCACCTCGTCGGGCGTCAATTTCGCTGATACACACCAGATCGAGAACAGCTACCTGGCGCCCCAGGAGCTGCCGCTGGTCCCGGGCGCGGAGTTCGTCGGCACTCCGGTCGGCGGCGGCCCGCGGGTGGTCGGCCTGCTGGCCGGCGGCGGGTACGCGCAGCGGGTGGCCGCGCACCCGCGGCTGACCTGGCCGGTGCCCGACGGGGTGACCGACGAGCAGGCGCTGGCCGTCGTCCTGCAGGGCGCGACCGCCTGGCACCTGCTGAAGACCTCCACGCACTTCTCCCCCGGCGAGTCCGTCGTCGTCATCGCCGGCGCCGGCGGCGTGGGCAGCCTGGCGATCCAGCTGGCCAAGCGCTGGGGCGCCGGCCGGGTCATCGCCACCGCCTCCAGCGCCGACAAGCGCGCGCTGTGCGAGGAGCTGGGCGCCGACGCCACCGTCGACCCCGCGCTCGCCGAGGACGACCCGAAGACCTTCACCGCCGCGCTGCGCGAGGCCAACGGCGGGAACAAGGTCGACGTCGTCCTGGAGATGACCGGCGGCAACGTCTTCGACGGCGCCCTCTCGGCGCTGGCCCCCTTCGGCAGGCTGGCCGCCTACGGCATGGCCGGCCGCGTGCCGCCGAAGCCGGTCCAGCCGCCGTCGCTGATGGGCACCAGCCGGGCGGTCGTCGGCTTCTGGCTCGCGCACTGCTTCACCCGCCCGGCCATGCTGGACGACGCGATGGGCGAGCTGTTGCCGCTCGTCGCCGACGGTGCGCTGAAGCCGGTCTCCGGTGGCCGCTACCCGCTGTCGGCCGTGCGGGAGGCCCACCAGGACCTGCTGGCCCGCCGCACCACCGGCAAGCTCGTTCTCGACCCGCGCCGCTGACGGGCTTTCGGTACCGAAAGCCCCGGGCTTTCGGTACCGAAAGCCCGGGTCAGAGCAGCCGGTTGGTCCAGAGCAGCGAGGCGACGACGCCGAGGAAGGCGAACAGCAACCCGCCCCGGACGAACCAGGGGCTGATGTCCTGCGGCTCGGTCGTGTAGCCGATCTGGCTGCCCAGGTCCTCGTAGACCTGTTCCAGCTCCGCGGCGCTGGCCGCCTCGCTGTAGCTGCCGCCGGTGTCGTTGGCGATCTGCTCCAGCGTGGCGCGGTCGACCGGCACCGGCACCGTCTCCCCGTCGAGGTTCAGGGTGCCGTAGTCGGTGCCGAAGGCGATCGTGGACACCGGCACCTGCACGCCGTTGGCCGCGTCGACGGCCTGGGTGGCCTCCCGGCCCACCGTGCTGTAGCCGTCGGAGAGCAGCACGATGCGGGCCGGCGGGAGGTCCTCGGGGCTGGCGTCCAGCGAGGACTGGAAGTTCTGGATGGCCGTCAGCGAGGTGAAGATCGCGTCGCCGATGGCGGTGGACTCGGCGAGCTGCAGGTTGTCGATGGCGGTGGTGACCGAGTCGCGTTCGGTGGTGGGCGAGACGACGGTGGTCGCCGAGCCGGCGAAGGACACCAGCCCCAGATTGATCCGGGCCGGCAGCACCCGCACGAACTCCTTGGCCGCGGTCTGCATCGCCGAGAACCGGTCGGGCTCGATGTCGGTGGCCCGCATGGACAGCGACACGTCGACCGCCATGATCACCGTCGCCCGCTCCCGCGGCACCCGAACCTCGGTGCTGGGCACCGCAAGAGAGGCCACCAGCGCCGCCAGGCCCAGCGACACCAGCCCGAAGGCCGTATGCCGGCGCCAGCCGGCGCGCCGGGGCACCAGGGAGCCGAGCAGCGCCACGTTGGTGAAGCGCGCGGCGTACCGGGCGCGGCGCAGCTGCAGCACCACGTAGAGCGCGGCGACGGCGGCGACCGCGAGCAGGCCAAGCAGCCACCAGGGGGCCTGGAACGTCATCGGGCAGCTCCTCCACTGCCGGTGCGCCGGCGCTCGGCGACGAAGCGGACCACGTCGGCCAGCCAGTCGCGGTCGGTCCGCAGCCGCAGGTGCGCCGCCCCGGCCCGCCGCAGGCCCGCGGCGATCTCCTGCCGCTGGGCGGCGGCACCCTCGGCGAACCGCTGCCGGAAGGCGGCGTTGCCGGTGGGCACCTCGAGGGTCTGCCCGCTCTCCGGGTCCACCACGGTCAGCAGCCCGACGTCGGTGAGCTCCAGCTCGCGCGGGTCGACGACCTCGATGGCCAGCAGCTCGTGCCGGGCGCCGAGGCCCCGCAGTGGGCGCTCCCAGTCGGCGGGACCCCGCGCGTCCGAGCCCAGGAAGTCCGAGATCACCACGACCAGCCCGCGCCGCCGGGGCGGCCGGCGCAGCGACTCCAGAGCGGCCGCCAGGTCGCCCCGCCGCCCACCACCG
>JAOPUQ010000087.1 GCA_025963425.1 Modestobacter sp.
GGCGCCCGGCGGGACCGGGGACGCGGGCGGGACCGGGGACGCGGGCGACGGTGCGGCCGTCGTCCCGGGCGGCGGAGCGGGCACCGCTCCCCTTGCGGCGGCGGGACGGGAGCGGGTCCACCGCGGCTGCCGGTACCGGCAGCAGCAGCCGGGCCAGCCGGCCGCGGTGCTGGGCGCGCTGGTGGGCGATCGCGTCGGGCTCGGACCGGGCGCAGCGGGCCAGCAGCCCGACGATGAACAGGGTGAGCACCAGCGACGTGCCACCGGCGGAGATCAGCGGCAGCTGCACGCCGGTGACCGGCAGCAGCCCCACCACGTAGCCCATGTTCATGGTGGCCTGGCCGATCAGCCAGACGGTGATCGCTGCGCTGGCCAGCTGGATGAACCGGTCGGTGGAGCGGCGGGCGATCCGGAACCCGGCGTAGGCGAGGATCCCGTAGAGGCCGACGACCACGATGCAGCCGACCAGACCCAGCTCCTCGCCGATGATCGCGAAGATGTAGTCGGATTCGGCGTGCGGCAGCAGGTTCCACTTCATCGCGCTGTTGCCCAGCCCGACGCCCCAGAAGCCACCGGTGGCCAGGGCGTAGAGACCGTGGCATGCCTGGTAACCCCCGTCGGAGGCGTCGGAGCACGGGTCGAGGAAGGAGGTGATCCGGGCCATCCGGTAGGGCGCGGCGGTGACCATCAGGGCCACGCCGGCCGCCGCGGCCAGCACGGCGGCTCCGATCCAGCGCCGGGACAGGCCGCCGGCCCACATCAGACCGGCGAGCACCAGCCCGAGGCTGACCACCGCGCCCATGTCCGGCTCGAGCAGCAGCAGCAGCGAGAACACCCCGAAGACCGGCAGCACCGGAACCAGCAGGGACTTGGTGGTCAGGTAGCGGTCGCGGGTGGCAATGACGTGCGCGCCCCACAGGGCGAACACCAGCTTGCCGAGCTCGGAGGGCTGGAAGTTGGTGACGCCGAGGTCGAACCATGCACGGGAGCCGTTGAGCTTGAGCCCCAGTCCGGGCACCAGCACCAGCAGCAGCAGGGCGACGACGACGAGCATGGCGTGGCCGGAGTGCCGGCGGATCCGACCCACCGGCAGGTGCATGGCGGCGAGCATGCCGAGCAGCCCGAACACGGCGAAGGCGACCTGCCGTACCCCGGGCAGCCAGGCCGGCTGGTCGTCCAGCGCCGCCTCGATGGCGGAGGCGGAGAAGACCATGATCAGCCCGATCGCCAGCAACAGGCCGGCCGACCCCAGCACCAGGTGCGAGGTCGTCATCGGCCCGTCCAGCCAGGCCGGCCCGCGCAGTCGCAGGCCGAACGCGGCGGGGGTACCCGGCTCGTCGGCCGCCCCGGCGGTCCGCCGGCGCACGGTGCCCTCCCGGGCGGAGCGCTCACGGACGGGACGCTGGCGGGTGCCTGTGGTCACCGGGCGGTCCCCCGGTGGACGGAGGCAGCGCGGACCCGCCTGATCACGTGCTCCCCATCCGTCACCACAGCCCCATGGTCGCCGGTGCGGACCGCCGTGCGCGGGACCGACGGGGCGTGTCGCGCCAGTGATCGGGCCCACCGGTCAGCCGAGTGCCGATCCGTTCCCCGCCCCCGGGGGGCCGCTCACAGACCGGCGTAGTGCAGCCAGTCGGAGTAGAACAGCCCGATCCCGAAGGCCACCGCCATGCCGGTGACCAGCCAGAACCGGACGATGACGGTGTTCTCCGTCCAGCCGGCGAGCTCGAAGTGGTGGTGCAGCGGCGCCATCCGGAACACCCGGCGCCGGGTCGCCCGGAAGAACGCCACCTGGATGACCACCGACAGGGTCACCGCGACGAACAGCCCGCCCAGGACCACCAGCAGCAGCTCCGTGCGGGTCACGATCGCCAGCCCGGCCATCAGCCCGCCCAGGGCCAGGGACCCGGTGTCGCCCATGAAGATCCGTGCCGGGGAGGTGTTCCACCACAAGAAGCCCAGGCACGCACCCATCGCGGCGGCGGCGACCAGGGTGACGTCCAGCGGGTCGCGGACGGTGTAGCAGCCGTCCACCAGTGCGCTGCTGCAGTCGTGGCCGAACTGCCAGAACGAGATGATCACGTAGGAGGCGAAGACCATCGCCGAGCAGCCGGCCGCCAGCCCGTCCAGCCCGTCGGTCAGGTTGACGGCGTTGGAGAACCCGGCGATGAACAGGTAGGCGAGCACGGCGAACACGACGACCGGCATCGTCAGCGGAGCGATGTCCCGGACGAAGGAGACCGCCGCGGAGGCGACGGGCACCCCGTCGTCGTCCTTGGCCCACAGCGCCAGCAGGGCGAACGCGACGCCGATGACCAGCTGGCCGACCAGCTTGGCGGTCTTGTTCAGGCCCAGGCTGCGGCGGTAGCGGATCTTCAGGTAGTCGTCGAGGAACCCGACGGTGCCCAGCCCGATCAGCAGGAACAGCAGCAGCAGGCCGGTGGCCGTGACCCCGCGGCCCTCCTGGTTGAGCAGGAACAGGTGGGCGATCAGGTACCCGCCGACGGTGGCCAGCACCATCACGGTCCCGCCCATCGTGGGCGTCCCCTTCTTGGACAGGTGGCTTTCCGGCCCGTCGTCCCGGATCTCCTGGCCGAAGCCGCGCCGCCGGAAGGTCTTGATCGCCAGCGGGGTGAGCAGGATGGAGATGACCAGGCCGAACGTGGCCGCGATCAGGACCGACTTCACGCAGTTCCCTTCCCGGTGCTGCCGGTGGTGTCGTCGGTGAGCAGCTCTACGGCCAGCAGTTCCAGACCGTAGGACCGGGAGGCCTTGACCAGCACGATGTCGCCGGGTGCGAGCACCTCGGCGAGCAGCCGGCCGGCCGCGGCCCGGTCGGCCACGTGCACCGTCCGCCCGGGGTCCGCCTCGCCGACGGCCGACCGTTCGGCCAGCGCGCCGGTGTGCACGCCGATTGCGTCCGGGCCGACGGAGACGAGCAGGTCGACCCCCGCGCGGACGGCGTCGCGGCCGAGCTTGGCGTGCGCGGCGTCCGCCCCGGGGCCGAGCTCCCCCATCGCGCCGAGGACGGCGATCCGGCGCTGCCCGGCCAGGCGGGTCAGCGCGGCCAGCGCCGCGCGCATGGATTCCGGGTTGGCGTTGTAGGCGTCGTTGACGACGGTGACGCCGTCGGCCCGGCGGGTGACCTCCATCCGCCAGCGGCTGCGCGGGCCGGCGGCCGACAACGCCTCGGCGACCTGGGCGGGGGCCATCCCGGCGGCCAGCGCGGCGGCGGCCGCGGACAGCGCGTTGGCGACCTG
>JAOPUQ010000093.1 GCA_025963425.1 Modestobacter sp.
CCGGGCACCCACGCCGACGCGTCAGGGCATGCGCTCGTAGGCCGGGACGGTGAGGAAGTCGGGGTACTCGTCCGCCAGGGCCATCTCCGTGAACAGGGCCCGGGCATGGTCCCACCGGCCGGCGGCGAAGGCATCGCCGCGGGCCTCGCGGATCTTGCCCATCTCCTCCTCGATGACCTGCTCGACCAGCTCGCGGCTGACCTGCTGGCCGTCGGCGAGCGTCACGCCGTTGTGCAGCCACTGCCACACCTGGCTGCGGGAGATCTCCGCGGTGGCGGCGTCCTCCATCAGGCCGTTGATCCCGGCGGCGCCGGAGCCCCGCAGCCAGGACTCCACGTACTGGATGCCGACGCTGATGTTGGCCCGCAGCCCCGCCTCGGTGGCCTGACCCGGCGTGGACTTCACGTCCAGCAGCTGGGCGGCGGTGACGGAGACGTCCTCGCGCAGCTTGTCCAGCTGGTTGGGCCGCTCGCCCAGCACCTGGTCGAAGACGTCCATCGCCGTCTGGACCATGCCGGGGTGGGCCACCCAGGAGCCGTCGAAGCCGTCGTGGGCCTCACGGGTCTTGTCCTCGGTGATCTTGTTGAAGGCGAACTCGTTCGCCTTCGGGTCCTTGCTCGGGATGAAGGCGGACATGCCGCCGATCGCGTGCGCGCCGCGCTTGTGGCAGGTGCGCACCAGCAGCTCGGTGTAGGCCCGCATGAACGGCACGGTCATCGTCACCGAGTTGCGGTCCGGCAGGGTGAAGTCCTTGCCCCGGGTCCGGAACATCTTGATGACGCTGAACATGTAGTCCCAGCGACCGGCGTTGAGCCCGGCGGAGTGGTCCCGCAGCTCGTAGAGGATCTCCTCCATCTCGAACGCAGCCGGGTAGGTCTCGATCAGGCAGGTGGCGCGGATGGTGCCGCGCGGGATGCCCAGGTGGTCCTGCGCCAGGTTGAAGGCGTCGTTCCACAGCCGCGCCTCGAGGTGGCTCTCCATCTTCGGCAGGTAGAAGTACGGCCCCTGGCCCCGGTCGATCTGCTTCTGCCCGCACGTGGAGAGGTAGAGCGCGAAGTCCACCAGGCTGCCCGAGGTCTGCTGACCGTCGACCAGGATGTGCTTCTCCGGCAGGTGCCACCCGCGGGGGCGGACGACGATCGTGGGCAGCTCGTCGTCGGGCTTGAGGGTGTAGCTCTTGCCCTGCTCGTTGGTGAAGTCGATGGTCCGGTCGATGGAGTCCATCAGGTTCAGCGGGCCGTTGACCACGTTCTCCCACAGCGGGGAGTTCGCGTCCTCCTGGTCGGCCAGCCACACCCTGGCGCCGGAGTTCAGCGCGTTGATGGTCATCTTCCGGTCCGTCGGGCCGGTCATCTCCACCCGGCGGTCGACCAGGCCGGGGGCCGGGTCGGCCACCCGCCACGAGTCGTCGGAGCGGATGTGCTCGGTCTCGGGGAGGAAGTCCAGGGTGCCGCCGGCGGCGAGGGCGCGCACGCGCTCCTGGCGGGCCTGCAGCCGCTCCAGCCGGCGGCCGTTGAACTCCCGGTGGAGCAAGGCGATCAGCTCGAGCGCCTGAGGCGTGAGGACCTCGTCGAAGCGCTTGCCCATCGGGCCGGTGATCTCCACACCGTCGACCGTGCTCATGGCTCTCCCTGCGTGTCGGTGTCGTGCTGGTTGGCGTCGCTGTCGTCGTCCGGGAGCTGGCCCGGGCGGGCGCGGACCGGAACCGGTCGCGCCGCGGAGCGCGTGAGAGGGCCTTCCGTCATGCGGGAGGTTCCCACTGGCATGTGGAAAACGTATCCTCGGTCACCAGTCGGGTCAAGGTGAGCCCGGGTCCCGCGGGGCCCGGGTCCGCCGACGGCCCGGGGCACCGAGTCGCCTGCCGGGAGACGCGGGCTGCGCGGGTGCTGAAACGAGGGAGAGTGTCATGGCCGAGGTCGGCGGCACGATCGGTGGTTCGGACGGCGGCGTGCAGTCGCTGGAGCGGGCCTTCCTGCTGTTGGAGCTGATGGCCGAGGAGGGCGGCGAGGTCGCGCTGTCCCGGCTGGCGGTCGACAGCGGGCTGCCGTTGTCGACGATCCACCGGCTGGTGCGCACCCTGGTGGCGCGCGGCTACGTGCGGCAGCTGCCCTCGCGCCGCTACGTGCTCGGGCCCCGGCTGATCCACCTGGGTGAGAGCTCCTCGCGCACGCTGGGCACCTGGGCGCGCCCGCACCTGAGCCACCTGGTCGACAGCACCGGGGAGACCGCCAACCTGGCCATGCTCGACGGCGACCGGGTGGTCTACGTCGCCCAGGTGCCCTCCCGCCACTCGATGCGGATGTTCACCGAGGTCGGCCGCCGGGTGCACCTGCACTGCACCGGTGTGGGCAAGGCACTGCTGTCCCAGCTGCCCCCCGGCACCGCCCGGGACCTGCTGGTGCGCGGCGGGATGCCCCGCCGCACGCCGCTGACCGTCACCGACCCCGACGAGCTGATGGCACAGCTGCCGCGGATCGCCGAGCAGGGCTACGCCCTCGACGACGGCGAGCAGGAGACCGGCGTCCGCTGCGTGGCCGTGCCGGTTCCCGGCGGGCCGCTGATGACCGCCATCTCGGTGTCCGGGCCCGAGGGCCGGGTGGCGATGGACAGCGTGCCCCGGGTGGTCTCGGTCCTTCAGCAGACGGCGGCCGCGCTCGCCGCCGAGCTGCGCGAGGACGGCCCGCACGCCCTCAGCGGCCGGTCCAGCTGACCTGGCCGCGGGCGACGAACGCGGCCACCCCGGCCCGGAAGTCCTCGCTGCCGAACACCTCGCGCACCAGGTCGTCGCCGTAGGGGACGTTCGCCCGGCGCAGCCGCGCCACGGCCCGCTTGGCCGCCCGCATGCTCAGCGGGGCGTGGCCGAGCACGGTGGTGACCACCTCGCCCAGCGCGGCGTCCAGCTCGCCGTCGGCGCACACCTCGCCGACGAAGCCGGCCGCCGCGGCGTCGGCTGCCGACAGCAGCCGGGCGCGCAGCAGCATGTCCAGGGTGCGTGCCGGTCCCAGGTGCGACACCAGCAGTGAGTAGGTGTTCATCGACAGGCAGTTGCCCAGCGTGCGCGCCACCGGGACGCCGAAGCGGGAGGACGCGGTGGCCACCCGCAGGTCGCAGGCGGCGGCGATGATCAGCCCGCCGCCGACGCAGGAGCCCTCCACGGCCGCGATGGTCGGCACCCCGACGTCCTCCAGCCGGTTGACCACCCGCTCGATGCGCTCCTCGTAGCCGACGCCGTCCTCGCCGCTGGTGAACTCCTGGAACTGGGCGATGTCGGTGCCGGCGACGAACGCCCGGCCACCGGCGCCGCGCAGCACCAGCACCTGCACGGAGTCGTCCTCGTCGGCCCGGACGCAGGCCTCCTCCAGCCCGTCGTACATGGCGTAGGTCATCGCGTTGCGCTGTTCGGGGCGGTTGAACAGCACGGTCAGCACCGCGCCGTCCTGGGTGACCTGCAGGTCAGTCATGCCGGTTCTCCTGTCGAGGGGTGGTCACGGCGTCCACCACATCGGCGGGCACGCCGTAGCGGGTGAGCACCGCGCGGGTGTCGGCGCCCAGCGGCGGGCCGGCGACGCCGCGGACGGCGGGGGTGCGGGACAGCCGCATGGGCGAGCCGATCTGCCGGACCGGGCCGAGGGCCGGGTGCGGGGCGTCCCAGAAGAAGTCCCTGGTCGCCAGGTGCTGGTCGGTGAAGACCTGGCCGTAGTCGTTGATCGGCGCGCACGGCACCCCGGCGGCGCCCAGGGCGCTCAGCAGGTCATCGGTGGTGCGTGTGCGCGTGCGGGCCTCGATGACGTCGAGCAGCTCGCCGCGGCGGGCGTGCCGGCGCGAGGCGTCGGCGTAGCCGTCGTCGGCGAGCTCGACGGCCATGTCCAGCGTCCGGCAGAGCCCGGCCCAGGTGTTGGGGGTGTTCGCCCCGATGGTCACCCAGCCGTCGGCGGTCTGGAAGGCCTGGTAGGGCGCCTGGCTCTGGTGCGCCGACCCCAGTGGTCCGCCCACCTCGCCGGTGGCGAAGTACTTGCCGGCCTCCCACACGGCCAGGCTGACCCCGGCCTCGAAGAGGGAGACGTCGATCGACTGGCCGACGCCGGTCCGGTCCCGCTCGCGCAGCGCGGCGGTCACCGCCAGGGACAGGTACAGGCCGCAGACCAGGTCGCAGACCGGGACGCCGACCTTGACCGGCTCGCCCCCCGGCGTCCCGGTGATGCTCATGATCCCGCTGCGCGCCTGGGCCATGATGTCCAGCCCGGGCAGCGGTGCCAGCGGCCCGTCCTGGCCCCAGCCCGACCCCGAGGCGTAGACGACCCGGGGGTTCACCGCCCAGATCCCCGCCGCGTCCAGGCCGAGCCGGGCCATCGCCCCGGGCCGCAGGTTCTCGATGACCACGTCGGCCTCCCGCACCAGCGCGAGGAAGGCCGCCTTGCCGGCGGGGGACTTCAGGTCCAGCGCCACCGACTCCTTGTTGCGGTTCAGCCGCAGGTACGGGGAGCTCTCGCCGTCGAGGAACGGTCCGCTGGCCCGCACCGGGTCACCACTGCGCGGGTCCTCGACCTTGACCACCCGGGCGCCCAGGTCGGCCAGCTGCATGGCGGCGAACGGCGCCGCCATGAACACCCCCACCTCGAGCACGGTGACGCCGGTCAGCGGCGGCCGCGCGTCGGCGTCGGGGGTCGTCTGGTCCGCTGGTGTGCTCACATCTGCCTCTTCCGTGCGTGCTGGGTCGGCCCATCGTGGCCGGTACGCGACTGCGCCCCGGGCGGCGGGGGAGCCGTCCGGGGCGCAGTCGGGGTGGGTCGGAGTGGGTGCTCACAGCCAGCCGGGCACGACCAGCACCAGCCAGGTGGCCAGCGGGACCAGCCCCACCATGGAGAAGCCCCAGATCATCAGGGTGCGGAAGACCTTGTCCCGCTCCTCGGCGTTCGAGTTGGCGACCACCAGGGCCCCGCTCGTGGAGAACGGGCTGGAGTCGACGATCGATGAGGACAGCGCCAGGGCGGTGATCAGGCCGATCGCGCCGATCTCCCCACCGAGCAGGAACGGCACGGCCAGCGGGATGAGCGCGCCGAGGATGCCGGTGGTCGAGGCGAAGGCCGAGACGACGCCGCCGATGTAGCAGATCAGCAGGGCGGCGACGAGCGGGACGCCCAGCTTGGCGACGTTGTCGCCCAGCCACCCAGGGGTGTCGATCTCCTGCATCAGGCCGACGAAGGTGACGATGCCGCAGATCAGCAGCACGGTCGGCCAGGCGATCTGGCCGACGGCGCCCTTGGCGCCGGCCGGGGCGATGATCGAGAGGACGACGCCGATGGCCACGGCCATCAGGCCGATCTCCAGGTCGAACGCCAGGGCCCCGATGACCAGCACCGCCAGGCCGACCAGGGTCAGGGTGCGGTCCCGGTCGAGGGTGGTGACCGGCGCGTCGTGCTGCTCGGTGACCAGCGCGGTGGTCTGCAGCGTGCGCTGGTCGGCCCGCTCGCCGGCGGTGGGGTGCTGGTGCCCGGGCTGGCCGTGGCGGGGCTCCGTGCGGGAACCGCCGATGTCCTCCCCGGTGTCCTCGGTCGCGTCCCCGGCGACGGTGGCGGCGACGAAGTCGTCGGGGGCGCCGTCGTGCATGGACACCCGGGTCGCGTTGCCCAGCAGCTTGCGGCCGCCGAACAGGAAGAACACGACGACCGACAGCAGCACGTTGGCCACGATCGAGGCGCCCCAGAGGAAGCCCGGGCTGCCCGGCAGGTCGTTGCTCTCGACGACCGTGTTGGTGATCGTGCCGAAGATCGACAGTGGCGAGAAGCCGCCGGCGGTGCAGCCGTTGATGATGAACAGGCCCATCAGCACCGGGTTGATCGAGTAGCGCCGGGCGAAGGCCATCCCGATCGGGGCGATGATCGCCACCACCGCGGGCACGACGCCGCCGATGGCGGTGAGCGCACCCGCCACCAGGAACATCACCCAGGGGATCAGCGCCAGCCGTCCACCGGAGGCCTTGACCGCCGCGCTGACCAGCCAGTCGACCGTCCCGTTGTTCTTGGCGATGGCGAAGAGGTAGGTGACGCCGACCAGGACGATGAACAGCTCGCCCGGGAAGAAGCCGTAGATGGTGTCGGCGTAGGCATCACTGCCGAAGATGAAGTAACCGACCACGAAGGTGGCGACCAGCGCCAGCGCTCCCATGTGGACCGGGAGCACGGTGGCGATCAGGAAGACCGCCGCCAGTACCAGGATCGAGACGAGCTGTTCGGACACCGGCGTCCCCTGAAATCGTCGTGGCGCGAGGTTGCCCCCGCCTGCGCTGCTTCCGCGATGCGGGAACCCGCTTTCGCTAGCGGGGAATTGGATCGTGGTCAGCGACCGGTGTCAAGCGTCACAACCTGGACGGTGGCGTCGGCATGGTGTCCGCCAGACGGTAGTAGCCTTCCGCAGAGTGGACTTCGGGGGCCACCCCCGGGGACGCCTGACGAGAGGGCCAAGGCATGTCAGTGACGACGACCACCGGCGGGCGCCACTTCCTGCAGATCCCCGGGCCGACGAACGTCCCCGACCGGGTCCTGCGGGCGATGTCGGCCCCCACGATCGACCACCGTGGGCCGGAGTTCGCCGCGCTCGGCCTGGAGGTCCTCGAGGCCGTCAAGCCGGTCTTCGGTACCACCCAGCCGGTGGTCATCTACCCGGCGTCGGGCACCGGTGCGTGGGAGGCGGCGCTGGCCAACACGTTGTCCCCCGGCGACCGGGTGCTGGCCTTCGAGACCGGCCACTTCGCCACCCTGTGGCAGGAGATGGCCACCCGGCTGGGGCTGCAGGTCGAGTTCGTGCCCGGCGACTGGCGCCACGGCGCCGACCCCGAGGCCGCCCAGGAGCGGCTCGCGGCCGACACCGCGCACGAGATCAAGGCCGTCATGGTGGTCCACAACGAGACGTCGACCGGCGTGACCAGCCGGGTCGCCGACGTCCGTCGCGCCATCGACGCCGCCGACCACCCCGCGCTGCTGCTGGTCGACACGATCTCCTCGCTGGGCAGCATCGACTACCGGCACGACGAGTGGGGCGTCGACGTCACCGTCGCCGGGTCGCAGAAGGGGCTCATGCTCCCGCCCGGGCTGAGCTTCAACGCGGTCAGCGACAAGGCGCTGCAGGCGTCCAAGACCGCGGGTCTGCCCCGGTCCTTCTGGGACTGGCAGCCGATCCTGGCGGCCAACGAGCGGGGCTTCTTCCCGTACACGCCGGCGACGAACCTGCTCTACGCGCTGCGCGAGGCGCTGGTCATGCTCGACGAGGAGGGGCTGCCCGACGTCTACGCCCGGCACACCCGGCACGCCGAGGCCACCCGGGCCGCCGTCCGCGGCTGGGGCCTGGAGGTGCTGGCCCTCGACGAGCGGGAGTACTCCGGCTCGCTGACGGCGATCCTGATGCCGGAGGGCGGCGCGGACGCCGTTCGCGACGTCATCCTGCGTGAGTACGACATGTCGCTGGGCGCGGGCCTGGGCAAGCTGGCGGACAAGGTGTTCCGGATCGGGCACCTGGGCCACTTCAACGACCTCACCCTGGCCGGGACGCTCGCCGGGGTGCAGATGGGCCTGGTGCGCAGCGGCGTCCCGATCGACCCCGCTGGCCTGCAGGCCGCACTCGAGCGCCTGCAGCAGCCGTGACCGAGGTTGCGAGCTCAGGCATGGGCGCAGCGCGTCCCGGCACGGGTCCGACGAGCGCTGGCGAGGAGGCGCCGTGACGGCGGCTCCCGAGCGCACGGCTCCCGCGGCGACGGCGGACCTCGAGCGGGAGCTGCGCAGCGCCCTCGACGGCGAGGTCGCCTTCGACGACTACACGCGGCACCTGTTCTCCCAGGACGCCAGCATGTACACGATCACCCCGGTCGGGGTGGCCTACCCGCGGCACGCCGCTGACGTCTCCGCCGCGGTCCGGCTGGCCGCGCAGGCCGGCGTCCCGGTGCTCGCCCGGGGCGCCGGCACCAGCCTGGCCGGGCAGACCGTGGGCCCGGGGCTCGTGCTGGACCTGTCCCGGCACATGCACGCCATCCGCGAACTGGACCCCGACGCCCGCACGGCGGTGGTCGAGCCGGGCGTGGTCCAGGACGACCTGAACCGGGCGGCGGCCGCCCATGGGCTGATGTTCGGCCCGGACACCTCGACCAGCAACCGCGCCACCATCGGCGGGATGATCGGCAACAACTCCGCCGGCAGCGGGTCGGTGCGCTTCGGCATGACCATCGACCACGTCCAGGAGGTCGACGTCGTCCTGGCCGACGGGTCGACCGCGACCTTCGGCGTCGTGGGCGAGGCCGAGCGGGCCCGCCGGGCCGAGGGGAGCACGCTGGAGGCCGCGATCTACCGCGAGCTCCCGCAGTTGGTCGCCGCGCACAGCGAGGCGATCGCCACCGGCTTCCCGTCGTTCTGGCGGCGGGCCGGCGGCTACCGGCTGGACCGGCTGGGCGACGGCGCCCCGTTCGACCTGGCCAAGTTCCTGGTCGGCTCCGAGGGAACCCTGGCCATCGTCACCGCCGCGCGGGTGGGCCTGGTGCCCAAGCCGTCCAGGCAGGTCTTCGCCGTCGGCCACTTCACCACCGTGCAGGCCGCGATCAACGCCACCGAGGATGCACTGTCGGTCGACCCGGCCCAGGTCGAGCTGCTCGACCGGACGATCCTCGACCTCTCCCGGCAGAAGATCGAGTACGCCGGGCTGGGGAAGATCCTCTCGGGTGACCCCGAGGCGCTGCTCTTCGTCTCCTTCACCGGGGACGACGAGGCCGCGCTGGTCGACTCGATGGACTCACTCGTCGCCCTCTGGACACGCAACGGGCACGGTTACCACACGCTGCGCGCCGTCACGCCTGCTCAGCAGGGCGCGCTGCTGAAGGTGCGCAAGTCCGCCCTGGGGCTGCTCATGGCTGCCTCCGAGGGCGCCCGCCGTCCGCTGGCCTTCGTCGAGGACACCGCGGTCGACCCCAAGCACCTGGCCGAGTACACCGCCCGGTTCCGCGACGTGCTGGACCGGCACGGGCTCGAGGCCGGCTTCTACGGGCACTGCTCGGTGGGCTGCCTGCACATCCGGCCCTTCGTCGACCTGACCAAGCCCGGTCAGGTCGAGGTCATGCGCTCGGTCGCGGTGGAGGTCAAGGACCTCGTCCGCGAGTACGGCGGGGTGAACTCCAGCGAGCACGGCGACGGCCTGGCCCGCAGCGAGTTCAACCGCGAGCTCTTCGGCGACGACCTCTACGAGGCGATGCGCCAGGTCAAGGCACTGTTCGACCCGGAGGGCCGGCTGAACCCGGGCAAGATCGTCGACTCGCCGGCGATGACCGAGCACCTGCGCGACGCCGACCCGCCGGTGCCCGGCCCGCTGCGCACCCGGCTGCAGTTCGACGTCGTCGGTGGCATGTTCGGCGCGGCCGACCGGTGCATGAACATCGGGCTGTGCCGCAAGTCCACGACCGGCGCGATGTGCCCGTCCTACATCGCCACCCGGATGGAGGAGCACTCCACGCGCGGGAGGGCCGGTGCGCTGGTCAAGGCGCTGAGCGAGGGTGACCCGCACACCGCGCTGGCCGACGAGCGGCTGCACGAGGTGCTCGACCTCTGTCTGATGTGCAAGGCGTGCAAGAGCGAGTGCCCGCTGGGCGTCGACGTCTCGGCGATGAAGAGCGAGGCGCTGGCGGCCAAGCACGACGTGCACGGCGTGCCGCTGCGTTCCCGCGCGTTCGGTGCGATCCGCACGCTGAACAAGCTGGGTGCGGCTACCGCGCCGCTGTCCAACCTGCCCGGGAAGATCAAGCCGCTGCGGGCGCTGATGGACTCGAGGCTGGGCATCGCCCGCCAGCGGGAGCTGCCGGTCTTCCAGCGCAACACGCTGCCGCGCTGGTTCAGGAAGCACCCCGCGCCGGCCGCCCCGACCCAGGGGACGGTCACGCTGCTGGCCGACTCGTTCACCAGCTACACCGAGCCGGGCATCGGCCGGGCCGTGGTGCAGCTGCTGGAGCGGGCGGGCCACCAGGTGCGGCTGGAGAGCAAGGGCTGCTGCGGCCGGCCGAGCATCTCCAAGGGCCTGCTGGACGACGCCCGGGACAAGGCGCGCCACCTGGCCGCGTCGCTGTGCGACGGGGCCGAGCCGGGCTCGCCGATCGTCGGGTGCGAGCCCTCCTGCATCCTCACGCTGCGGGCCGAGCACGTGGACCTGCTGCCCGACGACCCGAACGTGCGCGACGTCGCCGCGCGGGTCCGGCTGCCCGAGGAGCTGCTGGTCGAGGCGATCGACGCCGGCCGGCTCCGGCTGCGCGGGGACAGCTGGCTGGCCGGGCGCCGCATCCTGTTCCACGGCCACTGCCACCAGAAGGCCGAGGCCGGGACGGCGGCCACCGTGGCACTGCTGTCGCGGATCCCGGGCGTCGTCGTCGAGGAGCTGGACGCCGGCTGCTGCGGCATGGCCGGCTCGTTCGGCTTCGAGTCCGAGCACTACGACATCTCGCTGCAGGTGGGGGAGGACCGGCTGTTCCCGGCGGTCCGCGCGGCTGCCGCGGAGACGGTCATCGCCGCGACGGGCGTCTCCTGCCGCCAGCAGATCTTCCACGGCACCGAGCGGAACGCCTGGCACCCGGTGGAGCTCGTGCTGGAAGCGCTCGCGCAGGACTGATCGCACCACCGCGCACGACGGGCGCCCGCTGGACCACCCGGTCCGGCGGGCGCCCGTCGCGTTTGTGACGGCACTCGCACGGCGTGCCAGTTGCATGCGCCAACCAAATGCCTGATGATGAGAGCCGACCGAGCCGGCGCCGAGTGCCGTCTCCCCATCCTCAGGACGGCGACGTGCACATCACCCCGGACACCTCCGAACGGCTCACCGCCGGCGTGGCCCGGCTCGTGCGCACCGGCCGCCAGCTGGCGCACAGCGCGGCCGCCGATCTCTACGGCGACCTGCCGTCCTTCGGCTGGGCCCTGCTGGCCGCCCTGGAGCAGGGCGAGCAGCGCTGCAGCGCGCTGGCCGCCCGGCTCTGCGTCGACGTGTCCGTGGCCAGCCGCCAGGTGTCAGCGCTGGAGCGCGCCGGGTACGTGGTGCGCAGGCCCGACCCGCTCGACGGCCGGGCCAGCCTGATGAGCCTCAGCGATGAGGGGGTGGCCGCTCTGGCCCGGGTCCGCGCCCTGCGCGGGCAGTGGGCCTTCGGTGCGCTCGAGCACTGGAGCGAGGACGAGGCCCGCCAGTTCAGCGTCCTGCTCGAGCGGCTGGCCGACGACCTCGAGCGCACCGGGCGACGGTCGTCGGCCCCACCCCGTACCGCCGCCGCCCCGGCGGTCGGCTGACCCCGCCGCCCGCCCACCCGTCCCACCTCGGCAGCACCCAGGAGAACCCCGCATGAGTTCCACCACCACCGACCGGCCCACCGCCGACGGCCCCGCCGCGCCCCGCGCGGAGGCGTCGGTCGAGCAGCAGGGCGGCATGACGCACCGCCAGATCCTGTCCGCCCTGTCGGGCATGTTGCTCGCGATGTTCGTCGCGTTCCTGTCCTCGACGGTCGTCTCCAACGCGCTGCCGACGATCATCACCGACCTGCGCGGCACGCAGAGCCAGTACACCTGGGTGGTCACCGCGACCCTGCTGGCCTCGACCGCGTCGACCCCGATCTGGGGCAAGCTGTCGGACCTGTTCAGCAAGAAGCTGCTGATCCAGGTGGCGATCGTGGTCTTCATCGTCGGCTCCATGCTGGCCGGGCTGTCCCAGTCCGTGCCCACGCTGATCGGCTGGCGCGTCCTGCAGGGACTGGGCCTCGGCGGGCTGCAGGCGCTGGTGCAGATCGCGATGGCGGCGATGATCAGCCCGCGGGAGCGCGGGCGGTACTCCGGCCTGCTCGGCAGCGTGATGGCCGTGGCCACGGTCGGCGGCCCGCTGATCGGCGGGCTGCTGGTGGACACCAGCTGGCTGGGCTGGCGCTGGTGCTTCTACGTCGGCGTCCCGTTCGCCCTGGCCGCCCTGGTCCTGCTCCAGCGCACCCTGCACCTGCCCGTGGTCAAGCGACAGGTCTCCATCGACTACCTGGGGGCGACCTTCCTGACCGCGGGGGTCTCCGCCCTGCTGATCTGGGTGACGCTGGCCGGAGGCAGCTTCGACTGGATCTCCCTGGAGAGCGGGCTGTTCGTCGCCGGCGGGGCGCTCGCCATCGCGGCCTTCATCGTCACCGAGCTCCGGGCTCGTGAGCCGATCGTCCCGCTGCGGCTGTTCCGGGACCGCACCACGACCCTGGCGATCGTGGCCAGCGTGGCGATCGGTGTGGCGATGTTCGGCTCGACGGTCTTCCTCGGCCAGTACCTGCAGATCTCCCGCGGCTACTCCCCGACGGCGGCCGGGCTGCTCACCATCCCGATGGTGGGCGGGCTGCTGGTGTCCTCCACGGTCTCGGGCATCCTGATCTCCCGCTACGGCCGGTGGAAGGCCTATCTGGTGGCCGGCTCCGTCCTGGTCGCCGCCGGCTTCGGGCTGCTGGCGACCATCGACCACGCCACGAACATGGTCCTGCTGGGCTGCTTCCTGGCGGTGCTCGGCATCGGCATCGGCATGACCATGCAGAACCTGGTGCTCGCGGTGCAGAACACCGTGGCGGCCACCGACCTGGGCGCGGCCAGCTCCGCGGTGGCGTTCTTCCGCAGCCTCGGCGGCACGATCGGGGTCTCCGTGCTGGGCGCCGTGCTCTCCAGCCGGGTGGGCACGCTCATCCAGTCCGGGCTCGCCGACGTCCCCGGCGCCGCGGCGGCGTCGTCCGGCTCAGGCGACGTGGGCCTGGCCGACCTCCAGGACGCCCCGCCGGCGCTGCGTCAACTGATCGCGGTCTCCTACGGCGACGCGACCGGCCGGATCTTCCTGATCTCGGCACTGCTGTCGATCATCACGATCCTGGCGATCCTGTTCATCCGGGAGGTCGCGCTGCGGACCGAGTCCGGCACGCAGCAGCTGCAGGCGCAGGCGGCGGGTGCGGACGCCGACCGGAACGCCACGGCCGACGTCGACGCCCAGCTCGCCCAGCAGGGGACCGGGCACCGCGCCTGACCCCCCGCACACACAGCGGAGGCCCGCCCACGATCCCGTGGGCGGGCCTCCGCCGTCCGGCCCCGTCCAGGGCGTCCCCGGGCGTGCGAGGGGACCGAGGACGGGGTCCTTTCTCAGGCGAGCGCGGCGTCCAGCGTGATCTCCACGCCAGTGAGGGCCTTGCTCACCGGGCAGCCGACCTTCGCCGCCTGGGCTGCCTTCGCGAAGCCGTCGGCGTCCAGGCCACCGACCTCACCGCGGACGGTCAGCGCGATGCCGGTGAGCATGAAGCCGCCGTTCGCCTTGTCCGGGCCGAGGGAGACGTCGGCGCTGACCTCGAGGCTCTCGACGGTGCCGCCGGCCTCGCCGATCACGGCCGACAGCTGCATGGCGAAGCAGGCGGAGTGGGCGGCGGCGACGAGCTCCTCGGGGCTGGTGGTGCCGCCGGCGTCGTCAGCGGCGCGCTTGGGGAACGACACGTCGTAGGTGCCGACCTTGGAGCTGGAGAGCTCGACCTGGCCGGAGCCTTCCTGCAGGGAGCCGTTCCATGCGGTGCGGGCGGTACGGGTGGGCATCTGACCTCCTCGGAGGGTGGCCGCCGCGCCCGGGGCGGGCCGGCGTGCCGGAACGTCGTGTCGTGCACAACCGTCCCGCTCCGGGGCTGTTCCCGCGACCCGGAGACCGGGCGGATCAGGCTGCGGGCCCGGGCTTTGCGTCGGCGCCGCGTGATCCGGCGACCCGGTCGGTGATCAGCCGCAGCTGGGTCTTGAGCTGGGTGAACTCGGCCTTGTCCAGGTCCAGGGCGCCGATCATCTCCGCGGAGATGGAGCAGGCGGGTGCCTCCAGGCTCCGGCCGGCCTCGGTCAGCCGGATGGAGACCGACCGCTCGTCGTCCGCCCGGCGGTGCCGGGTGACCAGGCCGGCGGCGGTCAGTCGCTTCAGCAACGGGGAGAGGGTGCCGGAGTCCAGCGCCAGCCGGGCGCCGAGCTGGCCGACGGTCTGCCCGTCCTCCTCCCACAGGAGCATCAGCACCAGGTACTGCGGGTAGGTGATCCCCACCTCGTCGAGCATGGGCCGGTACCGCGCAGTCACCGCACGCGAGGCCGCGTAGAGGGCGAAGCAGAGCTGGTCGTCGAGAGCCACGCTCGGCGACGGGGTGTCCGTCATCCTCACAGAGTAGGACGCGATCCGGTTCGGGGCGGCGGAAATACCCCTCATGGGCGAGTGGACGCCCGAGGGTTGAGTGGAACAGACTCAAGTCCAGAATCGTTCAACCGTCGACAGGCACCCCGTCGCAGGAGAGGACCCGGACACCCGACCATGGAGAGCAAGCTCACCACCCGTGCCCAGGAGGCGATCGCGGCGGCCCAGCGGCTGGCCGTGGACCGCGGCCAGGCCGCCCTGGAGCCGCTGCACCTGCTGGTCGCCCTGCTGGAGCAGTCCGACGGCATCGCCGGCCCGCTGCTGCAGGCCACCGGCGCCGACGCCGCCGACGTCCGGGCCAAGGCCGATGCCGCGATCCGCCGGCTGCCCAGCGTCAGTGGCGCCACGGTTCCC
This sequence comes from Modestobacter sp., assembly GCA_025963425.1. Classification (GTDB taxonomy): domain Bacteria; phylum Actinomycetota; class Actinomycetes; order Mycobacteriales; family Geodermatophilaceae; genus Modestobacter. The sequence continues at coordinate 14,569 of JAOPUQ010000093.1, forward strand.
GCCCCGGCGCCCTCCCGTGAGCTGCTCCGGGTGATCAACGCCGCAGGCGAGCAGGCCAGCGCGCTGGGCGACGAGTACGTCTCCACCGAGCACCTGCTCGTCGGGCTGGCCACCACGGAGGGTGAGGCCGGATCGGTGCTCACCGGCGTCGGCGCCACCCGCGAGGCGTTGCTGGCCGCCTTCCGCACCGTGCGGGGCAGCCGCAAGGTCACCAGCCCTGACCCGGAGAACACCTTCCAGGCGCTGGAGAAGTACGCCGTCGACCTCACCGAGCGTGCCCGGCTGGGCAAGATGGACCCGGTGATCGGCCGGGACACCGAGATCCGCCGGGTGGTGCAGGTGCTGTCCCGGCGGACGAAGAACAACCCGGTGCTCATCGGTGAGCCCGGCGTGGGCAAGACGGCCATCGTCGAGGGCCTGGCGCAGCGGATCGTGGCCGGCGACGTCCCGGAGAGCCTGAAGGGCAAGCGCCTGATGGCGCTGGACCTGGGCGCCATGGTCGCCGGGGCGAAGTACCGCGGGGAGTTCGAGGAGCGGCTCAAGGCGGTCCTCCAGGAGATCACCGACGCCGAGGGCCAGGTCGTCACCTTCATCGACGAGCTGCACACCATCGTCGGCGCCGGCGCGACGGGCGACTCGGCCATGGACGCCGGCAACATGATCAAGCCGATGCTGGCCCGCGGGGAGCTGCGGATGGTCGGGGCGACGACCCTGGACGAGTTCCGTGAGCACATCGAGAAGGACCCGGCCCTGGAGCGGCGCTTCCAGCAGGTGCTGGTGGGGGAGCCCACGGTGGAGGACACCATCGGGATCCTGCGCGGGCTCAAGGAGCGCTACGAGGTCCACCACGGCGTGCGGATCACCGACACCGCGATCGTCGCCGCGGCCACGCTGTCCGACCGGTACGTCAGCGCCCGGTTCCTGCCGGACAAGGCGATCGACCTGGTCGACGAGGCCGCCAGCCGGCTGCGCATGGAGATCGACAGCCGGCCGGTGGAGGTCGACGAGGTCGAGCGGGTCGTGCGCCGGCTGGAGATCGAGGAGATGGCCCTGGCCAAGGAGGACGACCCGGCCTCGACGGCGCGCCTGGCCGCCCTGCGCACGGAGCTGGCCGACCGCCGGCAGGAGCTCGACGAGCTGACCGCCCGGTGGCAGCAGGACAAGACCGCCATCGACCGCATCCAGCGCACCAAGGAGGAGCTGGAGTCGGTCCGCCAGGAGGCCGAGCGCGCCGAGCGCGACGGCGACCTGGCCCGGGTGGCGGAGTTGCGCTACGGGCGGATGCCGGCCCTCGAGCGCGAGCTGCGGGAGGCCGAGGCATCGGTCGCCGCCCGCGACTCGATGCTCAAGGAGGAGGTCGGCCCCGACGACATCGCCGACGTCGTCCAGGCCTGGACCGGCATCCCGGCCGGCCGGCTGCTGGAGGGCGAGACGCAGAAGCTGCTGCGGATGGAGGAGGGGCTCACCCGGCGGGTCGTCGGCCAGCCGGACGCGGTGCGCGCCGTCGCCGACGCCGTGCGCCGGGCCCGGTCCGGCGTGGCCGACCCCGACCGGCCGACCGGCTCGTGGCTGTTCCTCGGCCCGACCGGCGTCGGGAAGACCGAGCTGGCCAAGGCGCTGGCGGAGTTCCTGTTCGACGACGAGCGGGCGATGGTCCGCATCGACATGAGCGAGTACTCCGAGAAGCACTCGGTGGCCCGTCTGGTCGGTGCCCCGCCCGGCTACGTGGGCTACGAGGCCGGTGGCCAGCTCACCGAGGCCGTGCGCCGTCGTCCCTACACGGTGGTGCTGCTCGACGAGGTGGAGAAGGCGCACCCGGACGTCTTCGACGTGCTGCTGCAGGTCCTGGACGACGGCCGGCTGACCGACGGCCAGGGCCGCACGGTGGACTTCCGGAACGTGATCCTGGTGCTCACCTCGAACCTGGGCTCCCAGGTCATCGCCGACCAGTCGATCCCTGATGAGCGCAAGCGCCAGGCGGTGCAGGACATCGTGCGGGGGCACTTCAAGCCGGAGTTCCTCAACCGGCTCGACGACGTCGTCACGTTCCGGGCGCT
>JAOPUQ010000176.1 GCA_025963425.1 Modestobacter sp.
GGACGCCCGGGTCTTCGTCATCGACTGCCCGGACGCCGAGGGGGAGGACGTCATCGGGTACGCGGTGAACCCGGTGCTCACCATCCTCGAGCCGGTCGGCGACGAGCCCGCGGCCGAGCTCACCGAGGAGGGCTGCCTGTCGGTGCCGGGCCCCTACGCCGAGCTGGAGCGGGCCTTCCGCGCCCGGGTGGACGGCGTCGACGTGCACGGCGACCCGGTGTCGATCGAGGCCACCGGGATGGCCGCCCGCTGCCTGCAGCACGAGGTCGACCACCTCGAGGGCACCGTCTACGTGGACCTGCTGCCCGCCGAGCGGCGCGAGCAGCTGCTGGCCGAGGCGGCCGGCCCGGAGGGGGAACTGCCGGCGTGAGCGCTGCTCCGCCGGACTGGTCGGTCACCGTCGTGGGCGTCGGCGCCGACGGCTGGGACGGGCTGTCCCCGGCCGCGCGGCGGGCGATCGAGCGCGCCGAGGTGCTGCGCGGGAGTGCCCGGCAGCTGGCGCTCGTCCCGGGCTCCGTCGCCGCCGAGCGGGTGCCCTGGCCCTCACCGATGGGCCCGGCGCTGGACCAGCTGCCGGCCGCGTCCCCCGGCCGTCGGGTCGTGGTGCTGGCCAGCGGCGACCCGATGTGCTCCGGGATCGGCACCTCGCTGGTCCGCCGCTTCGGGCCCGCCGCTGTCGACGTCGTTCCGCACCCCTCGTCGGTGACGCTCGCCTGCGCCCGGCTGGGCTGGCCGGTGGAGGAGACGACGGTGCTGACCGTCGTCGGCCGGCCGGTCGCGCTGGTGACCCCGCACGTGACGCCGGGACGGCGACTGCTGGTGCTCGGCTCGGACACCGCGGCGCCGGCCGAGGTCGCCCGGCTGCTCGCCACCGCCGGCTACGGCGCCAGCCGGGTGACCGCGCTCGCCCAGCTGGGTGGACCGGAGGAGCGCCGGTTCACCGGCCGGGCCGCCGACTGGCCGCACGCTGCCACCGACCCGCTGGTGCTCACCGCGGTGGAGGTGGTCGCCGACCCCGGCACCGTGCCACTGCCGACCGTGCCCGGGCTGCCCGACGACGCCTATGCCCACGACGGCCAGCTGACCAAGCGCGACGTCCGGGCGGTGACGCTGTCCCGGCTCGCGCCGCTGCCCGGCCAGCTGCTCTGGGACGTCGGGGCCGGCGCGGGGTCCATCGGGATCGAGTGGATGCGGGTGCACCCGTCCTGCCGGGCCACCGCCATCGAGTCCCGCCCCGACCGGGCCGCCCGGATCGCGGCCAACGCGACCCGGCTCGGCGTCCCGGACCTGTCGGTCGTCCAGGGAGAGGCGCCCGAGAGCCTCGCCGGGCTGCCGCGGCCGGACGCGGTCTTCGTCGGCGGCGGGGCGACCACGCCACAGCTGCTGGACACCTGCTGGACGGCGCTGCCCCCGGGCGGGCGGCTGGTGGTCAACGCGGTGACGGTGCAGAGCGAGGCGGTGCTCGCCGAGTGGCACGGCCGCTGCGGCGGCTCGCTGACCCGGCTGTCGGTCGCCTCCGCCGAGCCGGTGGGAGGCTTCACCGGCTGGAAGCCGGCGATGCCGGTGACGATCTGGAGTGTGACGCGATGAGGGTGGGTGGATCGTCGCCGGAGGCGACTCGGTGGGGCGTCGGCGGGCCCGGAGGGTCCCCGGCGCGACGCCGGCAACGGCTCAGCGGTCGTGGGGTACGGCACCTGGCCGCGGCGTCGTCCGGTAGGACGACGACGTGACGGTGCACTTCATCGGGGCCGGGCCGGGGGCCGCGGACCTGGTCACCGTGCGGGCGGCGCGGCTGATCGCCGAGTGCCCGGTCTGTCTCTACGCCGGCGCCCTGGTGCCCCGGGAGCTGCTGGACACCGCTCCGGACGGCGCCCGGTTGGTCGACACCGCCGACCTGGACCTCGACCAGATCACCGCCGAGCTGGTCGCCGCGCACGAGGCCGGGCTTGACGTCGCCCGTCTGAACTCCGGCGACCCGTCGGTCTACAGCGCGATGGCCGAGCAGATGCGCCGGCTGGACGCCGCCGGGGTGCCCTACGACGTCGTCCCCGGCGTGCCCGCGTTCGCGGCGGCCGCGGCGAGCCTGAAGCGGGAGCTCACCGTGCCCGGGGTGGCGCAGACCGTCGTCCTGACCCGGACGTCGGCGCGCTCGACGCCGATGCCCCCGGGGGAGGAGTTGTCCGCCTACGCCGCGACCGGCGCGACGCTCGTGCTGCACCTGGCGGTGCAGCGGATGGACGACCTCGCCCCGGAGCTGGCCGCGCACTACGGCGACGACTGTCCGGTCGCGGTGGTGGCCAAGGCCAGCCGGGACGACGAGCTGGTGCTCCGCGGAACGCTGGCCGACATCGCCGCCCAGATCACCGCGGCCGGGGTCCGGCGGACGGCGGTGGTGGTCGTCGGCCGGGCGCTGACCGCCGGCCAGTTCCCGGACAGCCACCTGTACTCGACCGCCCGGCCCCGGTGATGCCGGGCTCAGGCGCGGCCGACGATCCCCCCGGCGCGGTCGATCACCACGACGTCCACCTCGACCGGCGCGCCGCGGAGCACGCCGAGCGAGGTGTCCCGGGCCCCCGCCGCGACCAGGTCGCCCAGCGGCAGGCCGGCGGCCGCGCACTGCTGCAGCGCGTCCAGCGCGGTGTTCGCGCCGCGCACGCCCTCGACCAGCTCGGCCTGCCCGCCGGCGTCCCGGACGAGCTGGGCCAGCGCCGCGAAGGAGACCTGCGAGCGGGCCGAGTGCAGGTCCAGGTGCCCGTCGGCGAGCTTGGCGAGCTTGCCGATGCCGCCGGCGATGGTCAGGCGCGGCACCGGGTGGCGGCGCAGGTACTTCAGCACCGCGCCGGCGAAGTCGCCCATGTCCAGCAGCGCGTCCTCGGGCAGGCCGTACAGCTCGCTGACCGTCCGCTCGCTGGTGGAGCCGGTGCAGCCGGCCACGTGGGTGTGCCCGACGGCGCGGGCCACGTCGACCCCGCGGCGGATCGAGTCGATCCAGGACGAGCACGAGTAGGGGACGACGACGCCCGTCGTCCCCAGGATCGACAGGCCGCCGAGGATGCCCAGCCGCGGGTTCCAGGTCTTGCGGGCGAGCTCCGCACCGTTCTCCACCGACACCTCGACGACGACGTCGCCGGTGCCGCCGAACCGCTGGGCGACCGCCGCCACGTGCTCGGTCATCAGCCGGCGCGGCACCGGGTTGATCGCCGGCTCGCCGACCGCCAGCGGCAGGCCGGGCTTGGTGACCGTGCCGACGCCCTCGCCGGCGCGGAAGGTGACGCCGCCACCGGGCGCGCCGTGGGTGACCCTCGCGGCGACCAGCGCGCCGTGGGTGACGTCGGGGTCGTCCCCGGCGTCCTTGACGATGCCGACGGTCGCGACGCCGTCGGCGAGCGCCTCGCGGGCCAGCGCGAACGCCGGGTGCTTGTCGTTGGGCAGGTCGATGGCCACCGGGTCGGGGAACTCGCCGGTGAGCAGCGCGGTGTAGGCCGCGGTGGTCGCCGCGGTGGCGCAGGCGCCGGTCGTCCAGCCGTGGCGCAGGCCCGTGCTCTTCTCGCGCCCGGCCTCCGTCACCCCTCCATGGTGCCCGGGTGCCCCCGGTGACCGCGCAGGTGCTGGTCCTGGGTGGCACCGGGGAGGCCCGGCGGCTGGCCGCGGGACTGGTCGCGGAGGGCGTCGAGGTGCTCTCCAGCCTGGCCGGGCGGGTCGCCGACCCGGTGCTCCCGGAAGGCGACGTGCGGATCGGCGGGTTCGGCGGCGCGGCCGGGCTGGCCGGCTGGCTGGGCGAGCACCGGCCCCGCGCCGTCGTGGACGCCACCCATCCGTTCGCTGCGCAGATCACCGGCAACGCCGTCCGCGCCGCGGCGACCACCGGAACTCCGCTGCTGCGCCTGCACCGCCCGGGCTGGACGGCCCGACCGGGGGACGACTGGCGCTGGGTGGACTCCCTGGCCGAGGCGGCGGAGGCGGTCGCCGGGTTCGGCACGGTGTTCGTCACCACCGGCCGGCAGGGGGTCGGGGCCTTCGCCGGGGTGCCCGGGCACTGCCTGGTCCGCTCGGTCGACCCGCCGGATCCCGAGCTGCCGGCCGGCACGACGCTGCTGCTGGCCCGCGGGCCGTTCAGCGTGGCCGACGAGGTGGCGCTGATGCGCGAGCACCGGGTGGACGTCGTCGTCACCAAGGACTCCGGCGGGCACCTCACCGAGGCGAAGCTCACCGCGGCGCGCGAACTCGGCCTGCCGGTGGTGCTGGTCCGCCGCCCGCCCCTGCCGGCCGGGGTCGACACCGTGGCCACCGTCGAGGATGCGCTGGCCTGGGTGCGCGCCCGATGACGCGCCTGGTGCTGTTCGACCTGGACGGGACGCTGGTCGACTCCGCGCCCGGCATCGGGGCCTCGATCCGGGTGGCCGCGGCCCAGCTCGGGCTGCCCGAGCCGACCCCCGCGCAGCTGCGGGCGATGGTCGGCCCACCGCTGCAGGACGGCTTCGCGGCCACCTTCGGGCTGAGCGGGGACGACGTCACCCGCGCGGTGCTCGCGTACCGGGCGTTCTACTCGGCCGGCGCGATGCTCGACGCCCCGGCGTACCCGGGCATCCGCGAGCTGCTGGGCGAGCTGCGGTCCGGCGGGGCGACGCTGGCCGTGGCGACCAGCAAGCCGGAGGAGTTCGCCGTGCGGATCCTGGCGCACGTCGGCCTGCTCGCCGAGTTCGCCGGCGTGCACGGCGCGACGCTGGACGGCGCCGTCCGGCACAAGGAGCAGGTGGTGGCCGCCGCGCTGGCCGCCCATCCGGACGGCGAGCGCCCGGTGCTGGTCGGTGACCGGGCGCAGGACGTCCTCGGTGCCCGGGTGCACGGGCTGCCCTGCATCGGCGCCGGCTGGGGTCCGGCGCCGGACGGGGAGCTCGCCGCCGCCGGGGCGGCCGTCGTCGTGGCCACCCCGGCGGAGGTGCCCGCGGCGCTGGGGAGCCTGTGACGGGTCGTGCTCCCGTCGGCGTGCGCTGAGCCGGAGAGCGCCCGACTGGCGACTCCGGAGCGTTCTGTCGGACCCGGCGGGCACACTCGGCGCTGACGACATCCGCTCGTGAACCGGGAGGCGCAGTGATCGGTGAACCACGGGCCGCCGACCTCGAGCTGGTCGACCTGGAGAGCGCCCTGCTGCGAGCCGCGGTCGGCGACTACGCGGCCGAGGCGGCCGTCCTGCTGCTGGCCAACTCCGGCTACTGGCTGCCCCGGCTGCAGGCAGCCGGGCTGATCGCGATCGCGCTGGACGGCGACGCCGCCGAGGGCGGCCCCTGGGCCGCGGTGCAGTGGGGCGAGCTGGACGGCGCGCTGCGCCGGGGGACCGTCACCGGCAGCGGCGGCGAGCTGCGGGTCCTGCGGGCCGCCGCGAGCCTCGCCGACGGGCAGGCGGTCGACCTGGCCGACCTGACGGCCGGGGTGGACCGGGAGGAGCTCACCCTGCTGCTCGCCGCCCTGGCGCACGCCGCGGGCAGCCACGAGCACTCCGCCGTCGTCCGTGACCCTGAGGGGGTCCCGCACGCCGGCGGGCTGCTGGGGCCGGTCGTCTCCTGGGCGACCCGGGACTGACCCGGCCGACGGTCCTTCCCGACCGGGCTGGTGTCCTGGTTCCTGGCGTCGGCTGACCGGATTCTGGGGCCTCCTGCGCTCGAAAGGCCTTCCGCAGCGGGCTGCTCGCAGTCGGCGTCGGGTCGTGGACGGAGGACCGGGTAGGACAGGTGCCGTGTCGGAGAACTTCGAGGACGTCGTCCGTGCGGTGTACGAGCACGGTGTGCGCCACGACGCCGGCCAGGTCGACCGCTTGCGCCGGCGGCGCAATCTGGAACCGGACGCTGCCGCGCTGCTGTCGCTGATCTGTCAGGCGATGGGCGCCGTCCGTGTGCTCGAGATCGGCACCTCCAACGGTTGCTCCACGCTCTGGCTGGCCCAGGCCGTGCACGACCGCAACGGCACGGTGCTCAGCGTCGACCTCGACGCCGATGCTCAGCGCGCCGCGACCACCAATCTCGCCCGGGTCGGCCTGCAGCAGCACGTGGAGCTCCGCTGCGCGGACGGTGGTCAGGTCCTGAAGGATCTTCCGGACGCCAGCCAGGACATCGTGCTGCTGGACTCCGAACGGCCTGAGTACGCGGGCTGGCGGCCGCATCCGGTACGGGTGCTGCGGACGGGTGGGCTCCTGGTCATCGACAACGTCCTCTCCCACGCCGACGAAGTCGCCGACGTCCGGGCGCTCATCGACGCCGACCCACAGCTGACCACCGCCGTCTCCCCGACGGGCAAGGGCCAACTGCTGGCGATCAAGCGGCCGTCGCCGGGTACTCCTCGGCGATGAGCATGCCCGCACACTCGCAGCGGCCGTGAGCGGCCTCCGCCACCGGACCGTGATCATGTCGAGGGGTGAGCGGGCCCGATGCCGGGCAGGTACCGGGGCATGACCGCACCGACCGGGCTGCCTGACGCCCTGCAGCTGTTGCGCGACCGGGTCGCGGCCGCACCGCTGACGCTGGGCGTCCCCGGCCGGGACGACGCCCTCCGGGCCGCCCGCGGCGTCGTCGACCAGGTCGACGACTACCTGCTTCCCCGACTGCGTGACCTCGACGCCCCGCTGCTCACCGTGGTGGGCGGCTCGACCGGCGCCGGCAAGTCCACGCTGGTCAACAGCATCCTCGGTGCGACGGTCACCGCCCCGGGCGTGCTGCGGCCGACCACCCGCGCCCCCGTGCTGGTCTGCGCACCCGCCGACCGGGCGCAGTTCTCCGGCGACCGGGTGCTGCCCGGGCTGGCCCGCACCACCGGCGGGGAGGCCGGGCCCGGTGGCCTGCAGCTGGTGACCACCGACGCGCTGCCCGCCGGGCTGGCCCTGGTCGACGCCCCCGACGTCGACTCGGTGGTGGAGGCCAACCGCGACCTGGCCGGCCAGCTGCTGGCCGCCGCCGACCTGTGGGTCTTCGTCACCACCGCGGCCCGCTACGCCGACGCCGTCCCCTGGGACCTGCTGCGCACCGCGCAGGAGCGCGGCACCGCGCTGGCCGTGGTGCTGGACCGGGTGCCGCCGGAGGCCGTGCGCGAGGTGGCCGACGACCTCGCCGGCATGCTTCAGCGCGCCGGGCTGTCCGCGGCCCGGCTGTTCGTCATCGAGGAGCGCCCGCTCACCGACGGCTTCCTGCCCGAGGACCAGGTCGCACCGCTGCGCGGGTGGCTGCACGCGCTGGCCGCCGACCAGGAGCAGCGGGCCGCGGTCGTCCGGCAGACCCTCGCCGGGGCGTTGCAGAGCATGGACGACCGGGTCGACGCGATCGTCGCGGCCGTCGAGGACCAGGCCGTCGCCGCCGGCGCCCTGGAGACCGCGGCCGAGGCGGCCTACGGAGCGGCGCGGGCCGGGGTCGACGAGGGCGTGGCCAACGGCAGCCTGCTGCGCGGTGAGGTGCTGGCCCGCTGGCAGGAGTTCGTCGGCACCGGCGAGTGGATGCGTGGCCTGCAGGCCCAGGTCGGCCGGCTCCGCGACCGGGTCACCGCCGCCCTCACCGGGCGGACCACCCCGGCCGACGACCTGCGGGGCGCGCTGGAGTCCGGCGTGGAGACCCTGCTGCGCGCGGAGGCCGACAAGGCCGCCGAGCGCACCGTGACCGCCTGGCGCGGCCTGCCCGGCGGGCTGAGCCTGCTCGATGGCCGCGAATCGGAGCTGGAGGGCGTCTCCCCGGCGTTCTCCGGTGCGGCGGCCGACGCAGTGCGCAACTGGCAGGGCACCGTGCTGGAGCTGGTCCGCAGTCAGGGGGCGGACAAACGCACCCGAGCCCGCTTCCTCTCCTGGGGCGTCAACGGGGCCGGCGCGCTGGTGATGGTGGCCGTCTTCGCCTCCACCGCCGGGCTCAGCGGCGCCGAGCTGGTCATCGCCGGTGGCACCACCGCGGTCGGGCAGCGGCTGCTCGAGGCGGTGTTCGGTGACGCGGCCGTGCGTCAGCTGGCCGCCGAGGCGCGCGCGGACCTGGACCGCCGGGCCGCGGACCTGCTGGACGGCGAGCACGCCCGGTTCACCGAGCTGCTGGACGCAGCCGCCCCCGCCCCGGGCCGCGCCGACGAGCTCCGCGACCCCGTCCGGCCGCGCGCCGCCGCGCGCGGAGCACGTGCGTGAGGCGCAGCGAGCTGCCACTGACAGACCGGCTGGCCGCGCTGCGTGAGGCGGTCGAGGTCGCCTAGGAGCGCCTGGAGGTCCCCGAGGTGGGCCGGGCTCGCGCCCTGCTCGCCAAGGCCGGGGCCCGGGAGGCGCTCGGCGACGCCACCGTCATCGCGCTCGCCGGGGCCACCGGCAGCGGGAAATCCACGCTGTTCAACGCGCTGTCCGGCAGCGAGGTGAGCACCCCCGGTGTCCGCCGGCCGACCACCGGCGTCGCGCACGCCAGCGTGTGGGGGGACGAGGGGGCCGACCGGCTGCTCGACTGGCTGGAGGTGCCCCGCCGGCACCGGGTGGACCGCGGCGACCCCGAGCTCGACGGGCTGGTGCTGCTCGACCTGCCCGACCACGACAGCGTCCGGCTGGAACACCGGCTGGAGGTCGACCGGCTCGTCGAGCTGGTCGACGTCCTCGTCTGGGTGCTCGACCCGCAGAAGTACGCCGACGCCGCCGTCCACGAGCGCTACCTGGCTCCGCTGGCCGGGCACGCCGGGGTGCTGCTCGTCGTCCTCAACCAGGTGGACCGGCTCGACGAGCCGGCCGCCCGGGCCTGCCTGGCCGACCTGCGCACCCTCCTGGACAGCGAGGGTCTGGCCGCGACGCCGGTGGTGGCGACGTCCGCCCGCACCGGCGCCGGGCTCCCTGAGCTGCGCGCCGAACTGGCGAAGCGGGTGGCTGCCCGCCGCGCGGCGACCGACCGGCTGGCCGCCGACGCCCGCTCG
>JAOPUQ010000142.1 GCA_025963425.1 Modestobacter sp.
CGAACTGGGTGGCCACCTCCCAGCTCACGTGCGGCGGGCCGGTCTCCTTGCGGAAGTTGCCCGCGGCCACCCGGGCCAGCGCCGGGTCCCGGGCCACCCGGGCGGCGAGCTCCAGCGCCCGGTCCTCGACCGCCGCGTCGTCCACGGTCTCCCAGGCCAGACCCAGCGCGACGGCGCGTTCGCCGTCGACCTCCGCACCGAACAGCGCCATCGCCGCCGCCGCCTCCCGGCCGACCAGCCGGGACAGGATCACGAAGTGCCCACCGCCCGGGTGCATCCCCCGCTTGAGGAAGCCGCACAGCAGCCGGACGTCGCGGGCGACGATCCGCAGGTCGGTGGCGAGCAGCATGTTCATCCCCGCCCCGACGGCCGAGCCGCGCACCGCGGCGATCGTCGGCGCCTTCACCTGGCCCAGCCGGTAGAAGGAGTCGTAGATCGCGCCCATGCCCGCGTAGGCGTCCGGCGCGGCCGGGTCACGGCCGGCGTCGGCGAGCGTCTGCACGTCACCGCCGGCGCAGAAGGACTTCCCGACCCCGCGCACCACCAGCGCACCGACGTCGTCGCGGGCGTCGACCTCGTCGAAGGCGGCGATGAGCTCACCGGCCATCGCCGGGGTGAGCGCGTTGCGCCGCTGCGGTGCGTTGAGCGTGACGACGGCGACGCCCTCGTCGACCTCCAGCAGGACCTCGTCGGACATGCGACTCCCTTGTCTCGATGGCCGGCGGCGGCGCCGGCGCTGTCCCTGCGATCAGACCACGGGCGCCTGGTCCGGCATCAGGAGGTGCGGAAGCCGGCCCAGATGTCGATGCCGGCATCGACGGCGTCCGCGTCGATGGTGGCCAGCTCCTCGTCGGTGAAGTCCAGGCGGTCCAGCGCACCGAGGCTGTCGTCGAGCTGGGTCACGCTGCTGGCGCCGATCAGCACACTGGTCACCCGCGGGTCGCGCAGCGCCCAGGCCAGCGCCATCTGCGCCAGGCTCTGGCCGCGCGACCGGGCGACGTCGTTGAGCGCGCGGACGTGGCGCAGCGCCTCGTCGGTGAGCAGGTCGGTGGGCAGCGACGTGCCCTGGCTGGCCCGGGAGCCCGCGGGCACGCCGTCCAGGTACTTGTCGGTCAGCATGCCCTGGGCCAGCGGGGAGAAGGCGATGCAGCCGGTGCCGGTCGCGGCAAGGGTGTCGAGCAGCCCGTCGGTCTCGACCCAGCGGTTGAGCATCGAGTAGGAGGGCTGGTGGATGAACAGCGGCGTCCCGAGGCGGGCGAGGATCTCCGCGGCGCGCGCGGTGTCGGCCGCCGAGTAGGAGGAGACCCCGACGTAGAGCGCCTTGCCGGCCTGGACGGCGCTGTGCAGCGCGCCCATGGTCTCCTCCAGCGGCGTCGTGGGGTCGAAGCGGTGGGAGTAGAAGACGTCGACGTAGTCCAGGCCCATCCGCCGCAGCGACTGGTCGAGGCTGGCGGTGAGGTACTTGCGGGAGCCGCCGCCCTGGCCGTAGGGGCCGGGCCACATGTCGTAGCCGGCCTTGGTGGAGATGACCAGCTCGTCCCGGTAGGGGGCGAAGGAGTCGCGCAGGTGACGCCCGAAGTTCGTCTCGGCCGACCCGTACGGCGGCCCGTAGTTGTTGGCCAGGTCGAAGTGGGTGACGCCGCGGTCGAAGGCGCGGTGCAGGATGTCGCGCTGCCGGTCGAAGGGGACGTCGTCCCCGAAGTTGTGCCAGAGGCCCAGGCTGATCGCCGGCAGGTCGAGGCCGCTGCGGCCGGTGCGCCGGTAGGTCATCGAGTCGTATCGGGTCTCGGACGCGCGGTAGGACATCCGCTGATCGTGCCGCTTTCGCGCGACCCGTGCGCGCGGGGGTCAACGGCTGGTCGGCGGCCGGTCGCCCTTCCGGGCCAGCGGGACGCGCTCGACCAGCCCGGCGACGGTGGCCAGCCCGCGGCTGACCGCCCGGCCGACCGGGACGACGCGCTCCGGCGCGCGGTGGACGCCGGCGTCGACCATGTCCCGGGTGCGGTCCAGCAGGCTGAGCGGCAGGGCGGACAGCGCGTTGCCCGGGGGACGGCGGGACACGGTGGGGTGCGGCCGGGTCGGGGAGATGCGGCGGACCAGCTCCCACCGGCGGCCCAGCCGGCGCAGTTCGTCCGCGTCGACGGCCTCCTGCAGCCGGGGGAAGAGCACATCCTCCTCGTCCCGGACGTCCTCCCGCAGCACCGCGACCAGCCGGGTCAGCAGCTGGGCGCGCCGCGGATCGTCGTGCCCGACCGTCTCCAGCGCGCCGACCAGCTCGTTGACCTCCTGGTGCTCCTCCTCGACCTGGAGGGTGAGCGCCTCCCCGTCGGGCAGGACCCGGCGCAGCACCGGCCAGAGCACCGTCTCCTCGGCGAAGGCGTGACTGAACACCAGCCGGTCGATCCGCCGCAGCACCTTCTCCTGCTCGCGGCCGACGGTGCCGTCGAGCTCGTGCAGCAGGCGGTCGAGCTCGACGTGGTCGGCGCGCTGGCGCGCCAGCACGCTGCCCGCACCGCCGAGCTCCGCGACGGTCTGGTCAGCGATCGAGCGGGTCATCAGGTGCTCCTCGGGGTGGCGGGACATCCTCCTGCCCCGAACGGGTCCGTCTCATGCCCGCGGGTCGGGTGAGCGCCGGCCGGGCGACTCCTCAGCAGCAGGCCGCGGCAGGCTCCGTCGGATGGTCGGTGGTGGTGCAGCAGCTGCCGTCGCCGCTCACCTGCGACAGCTCGGTCGCCGTCGCACCCTCCAGGTCGGCGCGGGCGTCGCCCGTCACGGTGTGGACCTCCCACGGCTCGGCGCCCGGGCCGGTCACCCACACCTCGTCCTGGACGGCGTAGCAGCACGTGGTGTCGTCCTCGGAACCCGGGTGGGCTCCCCCGCGGACTCCTCCAGCAGCATCAGCTTCAGCGGGGGCTCAGCGATGGCGAAGTGGGCGTATCCGGGGCGGCGCCTGGCCGGGGTGGTGTGCACCCCGACATCGATAATTGTCAATACGACGGACGTCGCTATCATCGCCGTCGAAGCACCACTGCCGAGGAGGACCCGTGAGCGACACCGACTTCGCCTGCTGCACCCCACTGACCGGGACGTCGATGAGCACCGATCAGGCCGAGCAGGTCGCACCGCTGCTCAAGGCGCTCGCCGATCCGGTGCGACTGCGCCTGGTGAGCCTGATCGCCTCGTCCGAGGGCGGCGAGGCCTGCGTCTGCGACCTCAACGAAGCCTTCGACCAGACCCAGGCCACGATCAGCCACCACCTGAAGGTGCTGCACGCGGCGGGGCTGCTGGACCGGGAGAAGCGCGGCGTGTGGGTCTACTACGCCGTCCGGCCCGAGGCGCTGTCCGCGGTCGCCACCCTCTTCAGCACGCCGGCGCCGGCCGGGGCCTCCGCATGAGCGACGCCGTCCGGGAGACCGCCCGGCCGGGCACCACCGTCGAGGCACCGGTCCTGCGGCGCCTGTCCACCCTGGACCGGTTCCTGCCGGTGTGGATCGTCGTCGCGATGGGGCTCGGGCTGGTGCTGGGCCGGCTGGTCCCCGGCCTGGACGACGCACTGGACGCCGTCCGGGTGGGGAACGTCAGCCTGCCGATCGCGATCGGGCTGCTACTGATGATGTACCCGGTGCTGGCCAAGGTCCGGTACTCCGAGCTCGACCGGGTGACCGGCGACCGGCGGCTGCTGGCCGCCTCGCTGGCGCTGAACTGGCTGGTCGGCCCCGCGCTGATGTTCGCCCTGGCCTGGCTGCTGCTCCCCGACCTGCCCGAGTACCGCACCAGCCTGGTCATCGTGGGCCTGGCCCGCTGCATCGCCATGGTGCTGATCTGGAACGACCTGTCCTGTGGTGACCGGGAGGCCGCCGCCGTCCTGGTGGCCATCAACTCGGTGTTCCAGATCTTCGCCTTCGCGGGGCTGGGCTGGTTCTACCTGCAGGTACTGCCCGGCTGGCTGGGCCTGTCGACGACGTCGGCGCAGTTCAGCGTGTGGTCCATCGTGGTCAGCGTCCTGGTCTTCCTGGGCATCCCGCTGCTGGCGGGCTTCCTCACCCGGACCATCGGGGAGCGGACCAGGGGCCGGGCCTGGTACGAGGGCCGATTCCTGCCGAGGATCGGCCCGGTCGCGCTGTACGGCCTGCTCTTCACGATCGTCATGCTCTTCGCGCTGCAGGGCGACGCCATCACCTCCCAGCCCTGGGACGTCGCCCGCATCGCGCTGCCGTTGCTCGCCTACTTCGCGCTGATGTTCGGCGGCTCGTTCGTGCTCGGGATGCGCCTGGGCCTGGGGTACGCGAAGACCGCCACGCTGGCCTTCACCGCGGCCGGCAACAACTTCGAGCTGGCCATCGCCGTGGCCATCGGCACGTTCGGCGTCACCTCGGGCCAGGCACTGGCCGGTGTGGTCGGTCCGCTGATCGAGGTGCCGGTGCTCGTGGCGCTGGTCTACGTCGCGCTGTGGGCGGCCCGGCGCTGGTTCCCCGGCGACCCCACCGTCCCCGACGCCGTCCGGAGTGCCCGATGACCACACCCAGCGTCCTGTTCGTCTGCGTGCACAACGCCGGCCGTTCCCAGATGGCCGCCGGCTGGCTGCGCTTCCTCGCCGGGGACTCGGTCGAGGTGCGCTCGGCCGGCTCGATCCCGGCCGACCAGGTCAACCCCGCCGCGGTCGCCGCGATGGCCGAGGTCGGCATCGACATCACCGACCAGACGCCGAGGATCCTCACCGTGGGCGCCGTCGAGGCCTCCGACGTCGTCATCACCATGGGCTGCGGCGACGCCTGCCCGATCTTCCCGGGCAAGCGCTACCTGGACTGGGACCTCGAGGACCCGGCCGGCAAGGGCCTGGAGGCGGTGCGCCCGATCCGGGACGAGATCGAGTCCCGCATCCGTGGGCTCCTCGCCGACCTGCAGACCCCGCGGTCCACGGACGCCTGACGAGCCGCCGGCCCCCCGGCGAGCCCGGCCCTCGCCGTAGCCGTCGGACATCATCACCGGGTTCCACGGGAGCAGCGCGCCGGAAGGCCTGGCCAGGGCGCCCGCTGACGGCGATGATCGCTGGCCTGTCTGCCGTCGTCGGGACACCTCGACGGCGGCCACCGGGCTGCGACACGTCCGAAGGCGAGGTGCCGGTGTGGGTCGACTGCGCGTGGGGCTGGTCTGCGGACACTTCGATCCGGCACGCGACGGCGTCGCCGACTACACCCGGCACCTCGCCCGGCAGCTGCGATCGGCCGGGTGCCGGCCCCTGATCTGCACCGCGCACCGGTACGCACGGACCCCGGGCGAGGAGGTCGTCGGCGTGACCGACCGCTGGGATGCCCCCGGCGTCCTGCGCGCAGCCCGCGCCATGACGGGGCTGTCGCTCGACGTGGTCCACGTCCAGTTCTCGCCGTCCGCCTTCGGCTTCTCCCGGGCGGTGGGCCTGCTACCGCTCCTCCTCCCGGCCGGCACACCGCTGGTGGCCACGTTGCACGAGTA
>JAOPUQ010000146.1 GCA_025963425.1 Modestobacter sp.
GGGCGATGCGGCGCATGCCGATCGCGCCCAGCAGGTTGGCCAGTCCGAGGGCGGACACCCCGACGCCGACCACAGCGGTACCGATGGCCAGCAGCGTCCCGGTCCCGGCGAGCACCCCGAGCAGGACGGCGCCGACGGGCAGGACGGCGGCACCGGCCACGACGGGCGCCGAGCGCTGACCGCCGACGACCAGCGCGGGCAGGGCGAGCACGAGAACAGCGGTCAGCACCCACGCGGTCGTCGTGCCCGACACCAGCGCCACCGCGACGGCGACCAGGCCGAGCCAGGCGGCCAGCGCCCCGGAGATGGCCGCGGCCCGGGGCAGCCGCCCGGCGCGGGCACCGCGCAGCAGATCGACGCCGCGCACTCCCGCTCCGACACCCAGCCCGGCCAGCAGCACCCGGTCCCCGCCGTCGTCCCAGAGCAGGGCGGCGACGCCCAGCACCACCAGGACCAGCCCCAGCAGCGCCATGCGGGGCCACGTCGTCCGGGCGGACTCGGGGGTGGCCGGCGTGGTGCCGGCGCTCAGCCGGGCGCTCCGGGTCGCAGCGTTCGTCACGGGGGCAGTCTCCCACCGGCCCGCGCCGGACGCGGGGCGTCCTCCCGGGTGGGACCGACCGGGGGCCCGCGATCGCGCCGGGTTCGCGGACCGACGCGTCGTCGGCGAGGCGGTGCACCGGTCGTTGTGTCACCCTGAGCGGCCAGAAGGCGCACCGTCTCCGGCGCCATGGAGGCGCGGACGAGCGAAGGGACGCACGTGACCACCTCGGGGACCGCCCGCGCCGACCGGGCCGGCGGCGGCGACGCGCTGGAGCACCTGGCCCGGATCGGGCTGGTCGCCTACGGGCTGGTGCACCTGCTGGTCGCCTGGCTCGCGCTGCAGCTGGCCTGGGGCGGTGGCGGCGGGTCGGCCGACCAGTCCGGGGCCATGGGCACCCTCGCGGCACAGCCGTTCGGCAAGGCCCTGCTCTGGGTGCTCGCGGTCGGGCTGGTCGCCCTGGCGGTCTGGCAGCTGGCCGAGGTGCTGCGGTACCGCACCCGGCTCGGTGCCTCCGGGGACGCGAAGAAGAAGGCGGTCACCGGGATCGTCAAGGCCGTGGCCAAGGCCGTCGTCTACGCCGTCCTCGCCGTCACCGCCGTCCGGTTCGCCAGCGGCGGCGGGACGTCGAGCTCGGGACAGCAGCAGCAGACGGTGGGCGGCGTGCTGGGCTGGCCCGGCGGCCGGGTCCTGGTCGGGATCGCGGCCCTGGTGCTCATCGGGGTCGGTGCGTACCACGTGCGCAAGGCGGTCAGGAGCAGCTTCCTCAAGGAGATCGACATCGCGCAGGCCTCGGCCGGCGAGCGCCGGGTGATCGAGCGGCTCGGCCAGGTCGGCTACCCGGCCAAGGGCGTCGCGCTGGCGGTGGTCGGTGGGCTGTTCGGCTGGGCGGCGATCACGTTCGACCCGGCGAAGGCCAGCGGCCTGGACGGCGCGATGCGCACCATCCTGGACGCGCCCGCGGGCCGGTGGCTGCTCACCCTGGTCGCGCTGGGGATCGCGGCGTTCGGCGTCTTCTGCTTCTTCCGCGCCCGGTATCCGCAGCGCACCTGACCCGGCGGGCACCGCGTTCGCCGGTCGGGCACGATCACCGGGTGAGCGGGCTGGCGCAACGGGTGCACGACGTGGTCACGCAGGCCCGGGAGGTCACCGACCACCCGGCGCTCACCCACCTGGCGCGGGTCGGGCTGGTCGCCTACGGCCTCCTGCACGTGCTGATCGGCTGGCTGGCGTTCCGGATCGGCTGGTTCGTCCGGCCGAGCACCGAGGACGCCGACCAGACCGGCGCGCTGCAGACGGTCGGCTCGACGCCCGCCGGCCGGGTGCTGCTGTGGGTCATCGGCCTCGGCCTGCTCGCGCTGGCGCTGTGGCAGGCCGGTGAGCTGCTGCGCTGGTGGACCGGCCTGCTGCGGCCCGAGCACCGGCTGCGCGCGGCGTACGTGTGCGTCAAGTGCGCGGCGAAGGCGGTGGTCTACGCCGCCGTCGGGATGACCGCGTTGTTCTTCGCCGTCGGCGCCGAGTACGACGCCACGAACCGCTTCCGCGATCTCACCGACGACACGCTGGAGATCCCCGGCGGCGCCCTGCTGGTCGTCGCCGCCGGCATCGGCGTGACCGCCGTCGGGCTGTACGTCATGGTTCGCGGGCTCACCGGGGGCTTCATGAAGGACATCGACCTGGACGCCGCGCCGGACCACTACGAACCGATGATCGAGCGGATCGGCCGGGTCGGCTACGTGGCCAAGGGCATCGCGTTCGCGGTCTCCGGCGGGCTGCTCGTCCACGCCGCGACGACCCGGGACGTGTCGACGGCGACCGGGCTGGACGGGGCGATGAACGCGATCGGCGCCGTCCCGACCGGGCAGTGGCTGCTCACCGCCGTCGCCGTCGGCTTCGCCGCCTTCGGGGTGTACGCCCTAGCCCGGGCCCGGTATCCCGACCGCGACCCGTCGAGCTGACCGTCGTCTTCCACGCCGGCCCCGTCTCCCAGGCCGGCCCGCCCTCTCCCAGGCCGGAAGGGTGCCGGCTCAGCCGGCCGGGTGCCCGTGCAGCAGCACCGACGCCCGGGCCAGCACCTCCTCCAGCGCCGCCTCCGCGGCCGGGGCGAGGGCGACCAGGTGGGCGAATCCGTGCGGCATGCCGGGCACGTCCAGCCACTCCACCGGACCGTGGTGGGCGCGGATCGCCTCGGCGTAGCCCCGGCCGGAGTCGTGCAGCGCGTCCACGCCGGCGGTCACCACCAGCGCCGGCGGCAGGCCGGCGAGATGGCCTTCGGCGGGTGAGATCCGCGGGTCGGCCAGGTCGGTCCCCTGCGGCACGTACTGGCGGGTGTACCAGGCCATGTCGGCCAGGTCGAGGAACGGCAGGTGCCCGAACTCCCGCACCGAGGGCTGGTCGGCCCCGCGGGCGACGTTCGGGTACAGCAGCAGCTGCGCGGCCGGCTGCGGGCCGTGCGCGTCGCGCAGACACTGACAGACGACGGCGGCCAGGTTGCCCCCGCCGCTGTCGCCCGCCACGGCCACCCGCCCGGGTTCCCCGCCCAGGTCGGCCGCGTGTGCCAGCGCCCAGCGGGTGGCGGCGACGGCGTCCTGTACCGCGGCCGGGAACGGGTGCTCCGGTGCACGGCGGTACTCCACCGACACGACCACAGCCGGCAGCCGCGCGGCCAGCCGGCGGGCCAGCCCGTCGTAGTCCGCGACGCTCCCCACGGTCCAGCCGCCGCCGTGCAGGAACACCACGGTCGCGCCGTGGGGGTCGGCCGGGCGGTAGGTGCGCGCGGTGAGCCCCTCGCCGAGCACGACGTCGGCGGTCTCGACGTCCGGGGCACCGGCCAGCCCGGCGGACAGCAGGGCGCTGAACCGGCGGCGCGCCTCGTCGAGGCCGACCTTCCGGGCCGGCGGGGTCATCAGGTCCGCGAGCTGCGGGAGCAGCGCGGCGAGCTGGGGGTGCAACTGCGGGGGAACGGCACCGTCGGCGTCCATCGGGCCATCCTGGCCCACGCCGGACGGATCAGGCGTC
Organism: Modestobacter sp.; assembly: GCA_025963425.1. Classification (GTDB taxonomy): domain Bacteria; phylum Actinomycetota; class Actinomycetes; order Mycobacteriales; family Geodermatophilaceae; genus Modestobacter. Next base: position 3,557 of record JAOPUQ010000146.1, read on the forward strand.
GACGACGGCGAAGACGTCCCAGAGGCCGGTGATCTGCAGCGGGCGGACCACCGCGCGGGCCGTGCCGGACCGCACCGCGAGCACGCGGCCGGCGCTGACCGCGGCGCGGTGCGCGACGGCCAGGGCGGACAGACCGGCGGAGTCCAGGAAGGTGACCCGCGACAGGTCGACCTCCACGGTGCGCGTGCCGGGGCGGGCGAGCAGGTCGAGCAGGCAGTCGCGCAGGCCCGGAGCGGTCGAGGAGTCGACCTCGCCGTGCACGGCGACGGAGCAGCCGTCCGGGGAGGTGCTGATCTGGACGTCGATGCGCGTGGGATCGATGTCGACGGGGAATGCGGTCATGGACGCCTCCAGCGGATTCGTGCCGCCGGCGGCAACCGGCAGCCCGTGCGTCGGGCAGTGCTGCACCCGATCGCGGCTTGTGGTTGAACCGCAGCCAGGACGCTAGGGGACCGAATCGGTTGCGCACAAGGGGTCCCCGGCGTGGCGCGCCGCGCCACGCCGGGGAATCACAGCCGCCCGCCGGGCCCGCGGGGCCGGCGGACGGACTCAGCCCCAGACCTCCTGCGCCGTCTCCACGACCAGGGCCAGCTTGGCGATCTGCTCGTCGCGGGTGAGGGAGTTGCCCTCCACCGTGGAGGAGAAGCCGCACTGCGGAGAGAGCGCGAGCTGCTCCATCGGCACGTACTTGGCGGCCTCGTCGATGCGCCGCTTGAGGTCGTCCTTGCGCTCCAGGTCCGGCCGCTTGGTGGTGACCAGCCCCAGGACGACGCGCTTGCCCGGGGGCACGAACCGCAGCGGCTCGAAGGTCCCCGAGCGGGCGTCGTCGAACTCCAGGAAGAACCCGTCGACCTCCAGACCACCGAACAGCGCCTCGGCCACGAAGTCGTAGCCACCCTCGGCCACCCAGGAGGAGCGGAAGTTGCCACGGCACATGTGCGTGGTGACCGTCAGCCCCTCGGGGCGGCCGGCGAGCGCGGCGTTGATCTGGCGGATGTAGCGCTCGTGCTGGTGCTCGGCGTCCCGGCCCTGCCCGGCGAGCTCCGCGCGCTGCGCCGGGTCGTTGAGGTAGGCCAGGCTGGTGTCGTCCAGCTGCAGGTACCGGCAGCCCTGCGCGGCGATGCCCTGCACCTGCTGGCGGTAGGCCGCCGAGAGGGCGTCCCAGAACGAGTCCTCGTCGGGGTAGACAGCCGGATCGATCGCCGCGGCGCCGCCGCGGTAGTGGACCATCGACGGCGACGGGATGGTCAGCTTGGCCGTCTGCGCGTCGCCGATCTGGCTCTGCAGGTAGGTGAAGTCACGGCCGAAGATCGGCTCGTCGATCGACAGCGGCCCGTCCACGTGCAGCCCGGCCGGGGTGAAGTCGATCGTGCCGTCGGCGTTCTTGAAGTGGACCTCGATGTTCTCCTGGACCTT
>JAOPUQ010000187.1 GCA_025963425.1 Modestobacter sp.
CGCCGGCCGGCGACACCCCGTGGTCGCCCCAGCCCACCGGCCCGGTGGACTTCGTGCCCGGCTTCGGCACGCCGGTTCCCCCGCCGGTGCCGGCCCCGCCCGCCGGCAGCACCGCGGTGACCCCCACCGGGCAGCTGCCCGTCGCCGGGCCGCGCGCCACCCCGGGGAACGGCTCGGGTCAGCCGGCGAAGCGCCTCGGCGCCCGGCTGAAGGGCGGTCTGCCCGGCGGCGCGGCCGGGCACCGGGCGGTGTTCGCCGGCCTGGGGCTGGGCGTCATCGGCCTGGTGCTGCTGGAGCTCGGGCTCGCGCTGGACTTCGGCAACGACTCGCTGTGGTCGGTGGTGCCGACCTGGTCGGCCTTCGCCACCGTGGCCGCGGTCGTCGCCCTGCTGCCCCTGGTGGCCCACTGGGTGCCCCGGGCACCCCGCGCCGGGACGACGTGGCGCATCGGCCTGGCCGGCGTCGCCGCGCTGGCCGCCTTCTGGGTGCTGGTCGCGCTGCCCCTCGTCGCCAGCGACCGCGGCTTCCTGCTCACCGCCGGGCTCGGCCTCGCCGCCGTGGCGCTCTGGCTGGCACCGGGGCGCACCGGGGCGGGATCGGGCAGCGGGCCCGGCAGCAGCGCGTGAGCCGGCGCCTCGGCGGCTGGCTGGCCGCGGCCGGGGCGCTCGCCGTCCTCTCGCTGGGCCTGCCCTGGTCACCGCTGACGGCGGGGACCGGCGCGCCGGCGCGGGTGGCCATCGTGGCCGCGATCGTGCTGGTCGTGCTCGGGGTGAGCCGGGGCCGGGACCGGCTGCTGCCGGTCGCGGTGCTCGTCGGGGCGGCCGGGGTGCTGGTCGGCGGGCTCTCGCCCAGCCCCGGCCGGCTGGCCCTGGCCGCCGCGGTGGCGTGCCTGGTGATGGGGCTGCGGGCTGACGGCCGGCGGGCGTTGCCCGGCCGCTGAGCGCGGGCCACACCTCAGGACCACGCCTCAGGACGTGGCGGTGTGCGCGGCGGGGACGTCGCAGGTGCCGGCGCCCGGCGGCCGGGGCCGGTCCCCCGGGAGGCACCGCAGGGCCAGCAGCGCGACGTCGTCCTCGGCCGCGTCGGCGAGCCCCCCGAGCAGCCGGTCGCACAGCTCCTCCAGCGGCAGCCCCGCACAGCGCGCCACCGCGCCGATGAGCCGGTCGATGCCCTGGTCGAGGGTCGCGCCGCGGCGTTCGACCAGCCCGTCGGTGTAGAGGAGCACCGTCGCACCGGGCCGCAGCACCGCCTCGTGGTCGGCGCGGGGCACGTCCGGGTCCACGCCCAGCAGCAGGTCGGGTTCGCGTTCCAGGAGGGTGACCGTGCCGTCGGGCTCCACCAGCAGCGGCGGCGGGTGGCCGGCGTTGGACCAGTGCAGCACGCGCTCCCGGGCGACCGCGCCGTCCCGGACCTGCTCGACCGTGGCCAGCACCGCGGTGGCCAGCGTGCCGACCTCCAGGTCGCGCATCGCCCGGTCCAGGGCGGAGAGCACCGCCGCCGGGCGGTCCCGCCGGCTGTGCGCGATGCCGCGCAGCACGTTGCGGACCTGGGCCATCGCCGCGGCGGCGTAGCTGTCGTGGCCGGTGACGTCGCCGATCACCAGTGCCGTCCGGCCGTCCTCCAGCAGGAAGGCGTCGTACCAGTCACCGCCGACCTGGGCCTGCGTGGCCGCCGGCACGTAGCGGACGGCGACCTCCAGGAGGTCGGGCGCCGGCGGTTCGGTGAGCAGACTGCGCTGCAGCGCCTCGGCCATGCTCCGGACGGCGTCGTGCGCCACCCGCTCGGTCTCCCGGGTGCCGATCCGCTCCAGGGCCTGCGCGCACTGGGCGGCGAAGGCGACCAGCAGGTCCATCTCGTCGTCGGTGACGGTCCGCGGCGCGGTCCACGCCACGCTCAGCGAGCCCAGCAGGCGCCCGGCGGTCTGCAGCGGCAGCGCCACCCAGCACTGGGCGCCGGTGCTGTCGATCACCTCGCGCATCTCGGGGGCGAACGCCTCGGTCGCCGCCCGGTCGGGCAGCACCACGCGCTCACCGGTCCGGGCCGCGACGCAGCCGGGGTAGGGAGCGTCCCAGGGGAGCACGCCGTCCCCACCGCCGGCGGCGGGCCGCAGGCCCTCGCTCATCACCAGCCGGACGTGGTGGTCACCCTCGGGGACGGCGACCGCCCCGCCGTGGGCGCCGAGGGCGACGAGCCCGCCCTCGGTGACCACCCGGATCAGCTCCTGCACCGTCTCGGCCCGACTGACCTGCAGCGACACCCGGGCCAGCGCGGCCAGCCGGCGGGCGGTCACCGTTTCCGCGGCCCGGGCGGCCTGCAGCTCCACTCCGCGGGCGAAGAGGTCGGCCTGCACGTCGAGGGCCCGGCGCCGCCAGGCCCGGTGATCCTGCGTGGCGCCCTCCCGGCCCTGCTGGTGCACGTAACCGGTGATGTCCTCGGCGCGCTGCAGCACGTACTGGCAGCGGCCGGCGGCGTCGTGCACCGGGATGCTGATCAGACTCCAGAAGCGCGTGGTGAACCCGCCGACGCCGTCGGGGATGTCGTACTCCTGGACCGGCATGGTGTCGGGCCGGCCGGTGTCCCGGGCTCGCTGCAGGGATGCCCGGACCTTGCCCACCCCGCCGTCGGGGTCGATCTCGTTGGGGTTGCCGGGAAAGGCCTCGAACACCGGCCGGCCGACGATCTCGGCCAGCGATCGGCCGGTGGTGGCCAGGTAGGCCGGGTTCGCGTCGGCGATCACCAGGTCGGGGGTCAGCACCAGATAGGGCGTGGGCATCGCGCAGAACACCGCCGCGTAGTCGGTCGCCGCCGTGCCCGACGTCGCCACCCCGAGTCCGTCCGGCTGGCTGCCCACGGCCCCTCCGCGTCCATCCACACGGCCCCGCTGCCGCGAGGTGGACCCTACTGCCGCTCAGCCGCCCGTCAGCCGCCGCCCGAGCCGCTCGTCGGGCTCGCGCTGCCGGAGCCCCCGCTCGTCGGCGAGGTCGAGGGGACGCTGGAGGAGGGGGCGGAGCTGGACGGGTCGCTGTCGGGGCTGGACGGCGCGCTGCTCCCCGTCCCGTCGGCGTCGGTCGCGGTGGGGTCGTCCCCGTCGACCGGCCCGTCGGCGCTCGGGGAGGTCGTCGTCGCCGGTGCCGTCGTGGTCGCCGCGGCGCTCCTCCCCCTCGTCCGGTCGTCCTTCGGCTGGAGCACCGCCTCGACCGGCGTGCGGTCCTCGGTCGGGGCGGCCGCGCCGTCGTGGCGGGGGGCGACGGCGTAGCTGACCAGCACCTCGTCGCCCCGCTGCAGCCGGCGGCCCGACGGGGAGACCGCGACCACCAGGCCCGCCCGGGCATCCTGGGTGACCACCGGCTGGGTGTCGACGAGCAGCCCGCGGGCGGTGAGCGCGGCCTCCACCTCGTCGACCGGGCGGTCGAGGTAGTCCTCCGCGTCGACGAGCACACCGGCCGGGCCGACGTCGGTCGCCGGGGCGGCGACCTGCGCGGCCGCCATCGGAACATCCGAGCCGCCGGGGTCGAGCTGCTGCAGGACGGCGACGGCCACGCCGGCACCGAGCAGCAGCGCCACCAGGGGGACCAGCACGCGCCCCACCCGCTGGCGGGCCGGGACGGCCGGCGGGGCGAGGACGGCGCGGGGGTGGGCGGGCCCGGTACTGGCGCCCGGACCGGTGCTGGTGCCCGGACCGGTGCTGGTGCCCGGGGAGGTAGCCGGACCACCGCTGGGAGCCGAGCTCCCGTTCATGCCGCTGTCCAGCGGCCCGCCGGGCACCAGCCAGAAGCTGAGGGTGTCGCTGTGGTGCACCGGGGGGAGGTCACGGCCGGCGCGGACGTCGTCGACGGCGACGACGAACGCGGCGCCGTCGGGCCAGCGGTGGGCGGGGTCCTTGACCAGGGCGTGCTCGATGAGGGCGCGAACCCCGGCGGGGACCTCCGGGGGCAGGGGTGCGGGCTGGTCGCGCAGCTGGCGCAGCGCGATGGCCACCGAGTTGTCGCCCTCGAACGCCTTGTGGCCGGTGAGGCACTCGTAGCCGACCATGCCCAGGGAGTAGACGTCGCTGGCCGGGGTGGCGTGGCTGCCGGCGGCCTGCTCCGGGGAGAGGTAGGCGGCCGTGCCGACGACCTGGCCGGTCTGGGTCAGCGGGACGCTGCCGGCCGACCAGGCGATCCCGAAGTCGGTGATCTTGAGCGTGCCGTCCTGGCTGACCAGCACGTTGCCGGGCTTGACGTCGCGGTGGACCACGCCCGCGGCGTGCGCGACGGCCAGCGCGGCGGCGGTCTGCCGGAGCACTCCGAGGGTGTGGTCGGGGGACAGCGGCCCGGTGCGGGTGAGCAGGGCCGACAGCGACTCGCCCTCGACGAGCTCCATGACCAGGTAGGCCAGGCACTCCCCCGAGCCGTCGGTCGCCGGCTCCTCGCCGTAGTCGTAGACCGCGGCGATGTTGGGGTGGCTCAGGGCGGCGGCGTGCTGGGCCTCGGCCCGGAAGCGGGCCCGGAAGAGCGGGTCGCCGGTGAACTCACTGCGCAGCACCTTGACCGCGACCGCCCGGCCGAGCAGCCGGTCGTGCGCGCGCCAGACCTGCCCCATGCCGCCGGTGGCCAGCAGACCCCGCAGCTCGTAGCGGTTCCCGAGGTCGGTCCTCGTGGGCTCCACCACGTCCGTTCGTTCCCCTTGCTCTTCGCCTCGTCCGCGCCCGGGGCGCCGACCCACGCCGGCCCGCCGGACGTCCAGGCACTGGGTGCCCCGCCAACCGGCCCACGACACATCGAGTTGCGGGACCGCCTGGGCCCGCAACCCCGCCCCGGGAGCGTCGGGCTCAACGGACGGCCCCCGGCCGGCATTCCCACCGTCAGCCACCCGGCGTGCCGGCCGCTCCATCCTCCCCCGTGTCCGCGGCCAGCCGCGCCCCGGCCTCGGTCAACCAGCGGGCCGGCTCGGCCATCGCCGCGGC
>JAOPUQ010000239.1 GCA_025963425.1 Modestobacter sp.
TGGCGCTGGCCAACCGGGAGCAGCGGCTGGCCGACCGGTTCACCAGCGCCCACCCGGAGGTCGGCGTCCGCACGGTGCCGGCCGCGGCCGGCGACGTGCACGACCTGGACGGGCTGCGCACCATGGCGGCTGCCCTGCTGGGCGCCGAGGGCGACACCCCGACCGGAACGCCGCGCAGCCGGGTGCTGCCGGTCCGCGCCCGCGCCGGCTGAGGGCTCCCCGGCTCCGGCCGGGAGGGGAGTGACGCACGGGACGACGCCCTCGACGGGGTCGGTCACCCACGGTTAGCGTCCGCGCAACCGTTTCTCCGCTCGAGTGAGGCAGCAACCGATGACCGCAGCTCCCCGGACCGACGGAACCGAGGTCGAGCTGCCCGTCACCGCCGAGGAGATCGGCCTCTTCGGGACCGGCGCCGCCGCCCCGCTGGACGCCGCCGACGTCGACATCCCGGTCGACACCAGGGGCCTGACCCCCGACGACCTGGTGCGCGCCCGGGTCATCACCTCGGCGATCCGCCAGCGGTCGCAGGAGCTGCGCCGGGAGCACCCGGTGCTGCGGCACCAGGACGCGCTGGGGCTCGTGGCCTTCGCCGTCGCCGTCCTGGGGTTCACCGGGAGCGGCGCGCTGTACCTGACCGGCGTGCTGCCCTGGTACGGAACCCTGCTCCTCTCGGCCGCCTTCGCCGCGGTCGGGCACGAGGTGGAGCACGACCTCATCCATGCGCTGTACTTCCGCCGCCGCCGCGCCGTTCGGTACGCCCTGCTCTTCGGCGTCTGGGCCATCCGGCCCTACACGATCAACCCGGTGTACCGGATCCGGCTGCACCTGCGACACCACGCCTACTCGGGGCTGCCCGACGACATCGAGGAGGTGTCGATCACCAACGGCAAGCCGTGGGGCGCCGTCCGGCTCTACAGCCTGCTCGACCCGTACGTGCCGGCCCTGGTCCGCATCCTCACCACCAGGCCGAAGGACGCCGAGGACGCGCTGTGGCGCCGGACCATCCTCAAGGCCAGCCTCGGGCTGACGCCGGTGGCGATCACCATCTGGTATGCGTTCCTGGGCCTGCACGTCGCCGGCCGGCTGGGTGCGTCGGTGCCGCCGGGCCTGCTGCACGCCCTCACCGTGCTGACCGTGGTCTGGGTCGGCCCGAACGTGTGGCGCGGCTTCTGCCTGCACTTCATCAGCAGCAACATGCACTACCAGGGTGACGTCGAGCAGGGCAACGTGCTCCAGCAGACCCAGGTGTTCAACCGCTGGTACCTGGTGCCCTTCCAGGTGTTCTGCCTGAACTTCGGCAGCACCCACCCGATCCACCACTTCTACGTGGCCGACCCGTTCTACGTACGGCAGCTGATGGAGCGCGACATCCACCCCGTGCTCGCGGCCAACGGCGTCCGGTTCAACGACATGGGCACCTTCGCGCGGGCGAACCGCTACCACGCGGACTGAACGAGATGCCTGCGCGTCGAGGTCCGAGGCAGGCCATGACACCCCTGGAGACAGGTACCTTGGCCTGCGATGAGTGAGTCTGCGCGCTTCCGCCTCGGTGCCCTGGGCAAGCTGGTCGCGATGGTCGTCGCGGCCGGCGTCCTGGTCGCCGCGATGCTGTTCCCGTGGGTCGGCGGGACGGGCCTGGCGGCCCGGAACTCCGCCTCCCTGCTCGACGCCCTGCCGGTCGAGCTGACCGACCAGACGCCCAACGGCAACACCAAGGTGCTGGCCGCCGACGGGTCGCTGATCACGGAGTTCTACTCCAACAACCGCAGCCCGGCGACCCCGGAACAGATCGCGCCGATCATGAAGCAGGCGCTGGTCGACATCGAGGACTCACGCTTCTACGAGCACAACGGCCTGGATGTGCAGGGGACGCTGCGTGCCCTGGTCACCAACGTGGCCGCCGGCAGCGTGCAGGAGGGCGGCTCGACGCTGACCCAGCAGCTGGTCAAGCAGACCCTGCTGCAGACGGCGAAGAACGGCGAGGAGCGCCAGGCGGCCACCGAGCAGACCCCCGGGCGCAAGCTCCGCGAGGCCCGGCTGGCCCTGGCGCTGGAGCAGACCTACGACAAGGACGAGATCCTCACCCGGTACCTGAACATCGCCTACTTCGGGCACAGCGCCTACGGGATCCAGGCCGCCGCGCAGACCTACTTCAGCGTCGACGCCGCCGACCTGACCCTGCCGCAGGCGTCGGTCCTCGCCGGCCTGGTGCAGAGCCCCTCGGACGACGACCCGATCGTCCACCCGGACGCCGCACAGACCCGGCGCAACCAGGTGCTCAACCGGATGCACAACCTGGGCCACATCACCGACCAGGAACTGGCCGACGTCTCCGCCAGCCCCATCCAGACCGCCGAGGGCGCCAAGCCCCCGAACGGCTGCTCGTCGGCCACCCTCGGCGGGTACTTCTGCGACTTCCTGCAGACCTATCTCTCCCAGCAGCTGAAGATCACCAAGACCCAGCTGGAGAACAGCGGCTGGACGATCCAGACGACGCTGCGCCCCGACATCCAGGCCTCCGGCGACCAGGCGGTGCTCAACACCATCCCGATGGGCGGCGGCAACGACCTGGCCGGCGTCTTCACCGCCGTGCAGCCGGGCACCGGGCACGTGCTGGCGATGAGCGTCAACCGCCGGTACGGCTGCAGCGAGTACGAGTGCGAGTCGGTGAACCTGAACACCGTCCGCAGCGCGGGCTCCGGCTCGACCTACAAGACGTTCACCGCCGCGGCCGCGCTGGCCCAGGGGTACGGCCAGAACTACACGATCACCACGCCGCAGCCCTACACGTCCCGCGTGTACAAGAACGGCGGCAGGCCGTACACGATCAGCAACGTCGGGTCCAACTACCCGAACACCCTGACCCTGGCCGAGGCCCTGGTCAGGTCGTCGAACACCTACTTCGTGGGGCTCGAGGACGCACTGGGCAGCATCGAGGCGCCGGCCCGGATGGCGACCGCCATGGGCATGAACTTCGTCCGTGACCCGGACACCCTGGACAAGATCATCGCCCGCAACGACGGGGCGTTCACCCTCGGGCCGTACCCGACCAGCCCGCTGGACCTCGCCAGCGCCTACTCCACGCTGGCCGCCAACGGCACCCGGTGCACACCCACCCCGCTGGTCTCGATCCTCGGCAGTGACGGCAAGCCGGCGCTGAAGGAGGACGGGACGCCGCTGTACGCCGGCGACCAGTGCACCCCCGAGGCCGTCCCGTCGGGCGTGGCGACCACGCTGAACCAGATCATGATCGGTGACACGGCGTCCCCCATCGGTACCGCGACCCGGGCGGCCATCCCCGGCCACCAGATCGCCGGCAAGACCGGGACCATCCAGGAGAACAAGTCGGCGACGTTCGTCGGCTCGACACCGGACTACACCGCCAGCGTCATGGTCTTCAACCCCAAGTCACAGCGGGACGTCGGCGGCTACGGCGGCAACAAGCCGGCCACCATCTGGAACGACGCGATGACCCCGATCCTGACCAAGGAGCCGGCCCGCGACTTCCCGCCGGCCGACCCGGCCACCGTCGCGGGCAACCGGCCCACGGTGCCGGGCTGCGGCTCGGTGGACTCGTGCCAGGGGGCGCTGAAGCAGGCCGGCTTCACCACGCGGACCGCGGAGATCACCAGCGGCCAGCCGGCCGGCACGTTCCTGGGCACCAGCCCTCGGGCGGGTTCGCAGGCCAACGCGGGGCAGCAGGTCACGATCCAGGTGAGCAACGGTTCGGGCTACGTCGCCCCCGCACCGCAGCCGGCCCCCGCACCGGAGCCGGCTCCCGGCCCCCCGGCAGTGCCGGCACCGCCGCCGGACACCAACGGTGACGGTCAGCCGGGCTGAGCACCGGAACGCACAACGACAGAGGGGCCGGGCAGCTGCCCGGCCCCTCTGTCGTGTCCGCTGTGGGTCAGCCGAGCTGGCGGCGGACCTCGGCAGCCACCCGGCCGCCCTCGGCCCGGCCGGCCACCGCGCCCTGCACGGCACCCATGACCTTGCCCATGTCCTTCATCCCCGAGGCCCCGGTGCGGGCGACCACGTCGGCCACGATCGCCACCAGGTCGGCGTCCTCGAGCTGCGCCGGCAGGTAGCCGGCGACGATGCCCTCCTCCGCCTGCTCCCGCTGGGCCTGCTCGGCGCGGCCGGCGCCGGCGAAGGCCTCGGCCGCCTCGCGGCGCTTCTTCCCCTCCCGGCGGAGCACGGCCTGCACCTCGTCGTCGGTCAGCTCGCGGGACTCCTTGCCGGACACCTCCTCGGCGGAGATGGCGGAGAGCACCATGCGCAGCGTCGCGGTGCGCAGCTCGTCACGGGCCTTCATGGCGGTGGTCAGGTCGATACGCAGTCGGTCCTTCAGCTCAGGCACGCCCCCAGCCTCCCACCTGTCCTCCAGCGGGGACGACGCCTTTCCCGCGCCACCCCCTAGGCTCGCGGGATGCGCGCGTCCACCGCCGTCCCCACGGCCGTCCTCGCCACCGGCGCCGCGACCCTCGCCTACGCCGGCCTCTACGAGCGCACCCGCTGGACGCTGCGCCGTTTCGACGTCCCGGTGCTGCCTCCGGGGTCTCGACCGCTGAGGGTCCTGCAGTTGTCGGATCTGCACATGACCGCCGGGCAGACGGGCAAGCAGGAGTGGGTGGCCGGGCTGGCCGCGCTCGAACCCGACCTGGTCATCACCACCGGCGACAACCTGGCCGGCATGGACGCCGTCCCGGCCACGCTGCGGGCGCTGGACCCGTTGATGGACCTCCCCGGCGCCTTCGTGCTCTCCAGCAACGACTACTACGCCCCGCGCCCGAAGAACCCGCTGAAGTACTTCAGGACCGACCACAAGCGGGTGCACGGCGTCGACCTGCCCTGGCAGGACCTGCGCGACGGCATGACCGCCCGCGGCTGGACCAACCTCACCAACGCCCGCGGGGAGCTCACCGTCGACGGCCGGCGGATCAGCCTGGCCGGCCTGGACGACCCGCACCTGAAACGGGACCGCTACGAGCTGGTGGCCGGCCCGGCCGACGCCACCGCCGACCTGCGCCTGGGGCTGGTCCACTCCCCCGAGCCCCGGGTGCTGGACCGCTTCGCCGCCGACGGCTACGACCTGCTGCTGTGCGGCCACACCCACGGCGGGCAGCTGCGCGTGCCCTTCTACGGCGCGCTGGTCACCAACTGCGGCCTCGACCGGCAGCACGTCCGCTGGCTGCACCGCTGGGCGGAGCCGTCGCCGGAGCACCCGACCGGCACGTGGCTGCACGTCTAGGCCGGTCTGGGCACCAGTCCGTACGCCCCGGTGCGCTTCGCCTGCCCGCCGGAGGCGACGCTGCTGACGCTGACCGCCCGGGCCGGCTGACACCGCCGGGAAACCGGTGGAGCGGGTCGGTTAGAGTGGTCGGCGCACCGCGGGGTGTGGCGCAGCTTGGTAGCGCGCGTCGTTCGGGACGACGAGGCCGCAGGTTCAAATCCTGTCACCCCGACCAGCATTCAGGGACCGCCGATCGGCGGTCCCTGAGTCGTTTCCGGGCCTCTCGCGCCGGGCACAGGGGCACCGATGACCGAGTGGCTGCTGTTGCTGGCCGCGGTGCTGCTCACCGCACTGACCGGCTTCTTCGTGGCAGCCGAGTTCTCCCTCACGACCGTCGACCGCAGTCAGGCCCACCAGGCCGCCGATGCCGGTGACCGGGGTGCCGCCGGCGTGGTCCGGGCGCTGCGCGGGCTGTCCACCGAGCTGTCGGCCGCCCAGCTGGGCATCACGCTCACCACGCTGATCGTGGGCTTCCTCGCCGAACCGGCCCTGGGCGGGCTGCTCGAACCGGTGCTGACCGGCGCCGGGCTGCCCGAGGGCGCGGTCACACCCGTGGCCGCGGGGCTGGGCATCGCGCTGGCGACCTTCCTGCAGATGCTGCTCGGCGAGCTGGGCCCCAAGAACCTGGCCATCGCCCGGCCACTGCGGACCGCCTCCCTCGTGGCCCCGGGCATGCGCGCCTTCACCACGGTCACCGGCCCGGCCGTCCGGGTGCTGCAGGCGCTGGCCAACGGCATCGTTCGCCGGATGGGCATCGAGCCGCGGGAGGAGCTCGACGACGTGCGCGGCGCCGAGGAGCTCGCCTCGGTGGCCCGCCGGTCGGCCGAGGAGGGCGACCTCTCCCCCGTCGCCGCCCGGCTGCTGACCCGCTCGCTGGGGCTGCGCGAGAAGTACGCCACGGACGTGATGACCCCCCGCACCCGGCTCTGGACGCTCAGCGCCAGCGCCACCGCTGCCGACGTCATCGACGCGGCCATCCGCTCGGGCAACTCCCGCTTCCCGGTCTACGGCAA
>JAOPUQ010000241.1 GCA_025963425.1 Modestobacter sp.
TCGACGACGAAGAGCACGAGGTTGCCCTCGCGGCCCTCGAGCGTGGCCTGGCGGAGGTCTTCCCGCTCGATCCGCAGCCCGGTGCCGCTGCGCCCGCGGGCCCGCTGGTGCGGAGCGGCGGCCAGCACGGTGTCGACCAGGTGCAGCTTCGTGACCGGGCCGTCGGGACGGCGCGAGCCGACCACCCGGCCGCGCTCGCTGCGGGCCCGGGACCGCCGGCCGGCCGCGCCCGTGCCGATGCCGGGGACCTCCAGCCGGCGGGTGCGGAACGGTGCGTCGGGGGTCGCCGCCGCGCGCTCGGGAGCGGGTGCGGCGTCGGTGTGCCCGCCACCTTCGCCGCGGGGCGCCGTCGTCGGCTGCCCCTCCTCCCCAGGCAAAGGATCCTTTCCCCCTGTTTCGGGCTCGGATCCGCCGGGAGAGCTTCCTTTACCCGGGTCGGGGCCGTCGTCGTCCGGGCGGCCATCGTGGCCACTCGGGCCGTCGTCGGGGGAGGGGCCGTCGTCGTCCGGGCCGTCGTCCTCGGGGCGGGCGTCGGAGAGTGCCTGGTCGAGGGTGTCGTCGTCCAGGCCGGGGGCGTCGAAGGGGTTGCGCCGGCGGCGGTGCGGCAGGGCGAGCCGGGCGGCGACCCGGACGTCGTCCTCGGTCACCTCCTCGCGGCCGCACCAGGCGGCGTGCGCGATCGCCGCGCGGGCGGTGACCAGGTCGGCGCGCAGGCCGTCGACGTCGAAGGCCGCGCAGACCGAGGTGACCTGGCGGAGCGCGGCGTCGGAGAGGACGACGCGGGGCAGCAGTGCCCGGGCGTCGGCGATCCGCCGGGCCAGGCCGGTCTCCTGCTCGGCCCAGGCGGCGGAGAAGCCGGCCGGGTCGGCGTCGGAGGCGAACCGGCGGCGGACCACCTCCGCGCGCAGCGCGGTGTCCCGGGGGGCGGCAACCTCGACGGTGAGCCCGAAGCGGTCCAGCAGCTGCGGGCGGAGCTCGCCCTCCTCGGGGTTCATGGTGCCGACGAGCAGGAACCGCGCCGCGTGCCGCACCGAGACGCCCTCACGCTCGACGTAGGCGGTGCCCAGCGCCGCGGCGTCCAGCAGCAGGTCGACCAGGTGGTCGTGCAGCAGGTTGACCTCGTCGACGTAGAGCACCCCCCGGTTGGCGGCCGCGAGCAGGCCGGGCTCGAAGGACTTCACGCCCTCGGTCAGCGCGCGCTCGAGGTCCAGGGAGCCGACCAGCCGGTCCTCCGAGGCGCCGACGGGCAGCTCGACCAGCCGGGCCGGGTGGGTGACGGCGGGGGAGGCGGGGTCGTGCGGCCCGTCGGGGCAGCCCGGGTCGGGGGCGCCGGGGTCGCAGGCGAAGCGGCAGCCGGCGACGACGTCCACCGGCGGGAGGACGGCGGCCAGGGCGCGCACGGTCGTGGACTTGGCGGTGCCCTTCTCGCCGCGCACGAGCACCCCGCCGACGGCGGGGGAGACGGCGTTGAGCAGCAGGGCGAGCCGCAGGTCGTCCATGCCGACGACCGCGCTGAAGGGGTAGGTCACGAGCCGAACCGGAGCACAACAGGTCCTCTCCCCGGGTGTCCGCGCCCGGAGGTGGCAGGGGCGACGGCTGGAGTCTCCTGGCTCCCGGATCGGCGCCCGCCCCCGTCTTCCCGCCCGGTGAGGGGCAGTGACGGTGCATGGGGTCGGACTCCCCGGTCACAGTGGCGGGACCGCGCCGGATTCGCACCGGGCTTCCTCCACTGCCGTCGCAGTTCCCGCCCATTCGACCACGGCGACCCAGGGGGACGACAGAGCTGGTGTCTCTTGACGACCTGGAAAGCCGTACGTCACCCTTTCCGGCATGGAAAGTGACGGGACGACGACGGACCGGGGTGCGGTCCTCGGCGTGGGGATCGCGCTGGTCGGCCGGTGGTGGTCCCGCAGCTACGTCGCCGAGCTGCGCGGCGATCTGTGACCACCGTCCAGCCCCGGTTCGACGCGGTCGTGCACGCGCCGCCCCGGCTGCAGATCTGCGGCCTGCTCGCCGCCGTCGACTGGATGGAGTTCCCCTCCGTCCGGGACGCGGTGGGGGTGAGCGACTCGGTGCTCTCCAAGCACGTGAAGCAGCTGGAGGAGGCCGGTTACGTCGTGCTCCGCAAGGCCACCGTCGCCTCGCGGCAGCGCACCAGCCTGGCGCTGACCACGGCCGGCCGGACGGCGTTCGCCGGCCACGTCGCCGAGCTCCGCCGCATCACCCAGGGGCTCTAGCCCGACAACGCCCCGGTCGCGGGGCCGGGTGCGTCGCTGGGGCAGAGTGACGCGGGTGGACGGCGGACGACGACGGCTGCTGTTCGACTGGGCCGCCGTCCTGGTCGCCGGTGCGGCGGCCGGCCTGGTCCTGGACGCCCTCGGCGTCCCGTCCGCGGCACTGTTCGGCGGGCTCGTCGCCGGGCTCGGCCGGGCGCTGCTCGGGCGCACCCGGCTGACCGTCCCCCAGCCCGCCGGCGTGGGCGCCCAGGCGGTCATCGGCGTCTCGATCGGCGCGCTGGTGCAGACCGACACCCTGGCCACCATCGCCGAGCACTGGCTGCCGGTCCTGCTGGTCACCGTGGGCACGCTGCTGATCAGCCTGGCGGCCGGGCAGGTGATGCGACTGCAACCGGGGGTCAGTGCCGTCACCGGTGCCTTCTCGATGATCGCCGGCGGTGCGTCCGGGATCACCGCGATGGCCCGCGACCTCGGCGCCGACGAGCAGGTCGTCGCCGTTCTGCAGTACCTGCGGGTGCTGCTCATCGTCGTCGCCATGCCGGTGGTCGCCACCACGGTGTTCGGCGCCGACTCCTCCGCCGCCGGGCCGGCGACCGGGAGCGGGCCCGGCTGGCCGGCCGGACTCCTGCTCACCGCGGTCTGCATCGGAGTGGGCGTGGTGCTCGGCCGGATCAGCCGGATCCCGGTCGGCGCGCTGCTCGGGCCGATGGCGGTGGCCGCGGCCCTGGACCTGACCGGCCTCTCGCACGACGCCTCGGTGCCCGGGCCGATCGCGGCCGCCGGCTTCCTCGCGATCGGCCTGCAGGTGGGGCTGGGCTTCACCCGGGACAGCCTGCGGCTGGTCGGCCGGGCGCTGCCGCTGGCCCTGTTGCTGATCGTCGCCGCGGTCACCGCCTGTGCCGGGTTGGGCGTGGTGCTCGCGCACGCCACCGGGGTGACGCCGCTCGACGGCTACCTGGCGACGACGCCCGGTGGGCTCTACGCGGTCCTGGCGACGGCGACCGGCAGCGGCGCCGACGCGACGTTCGTGCTCGCCGTCCAGGTGCTGCGGCTGTTCGTCATGCTCTTCTCCGCGCCACTGCTCGCCCGCTGGCTGCGCACCCGGGTGGACTGAGGCGGAACGCGGCGGCCCCGCCCGTGGTTGTTCGTTCAACCAAGAAGTCAGGAGGACCCGTGGAGCTCGGCGTCTACACCTTCGGTGACGTGCTGCGGAACCCGCGGACCCGCACCGCCACCAGCCCCCAGCAGCGCCTGGCCGACCTGCTGGAAGAGGTGGAGCTCGCCGACCAGGTAGGGCTGGACGTCTTCGGCCTGGGGGAGCACCACCGGCCCGACTACGCCGTCTCGGCGCCGGCCGTGGTGCTCGGCGCGGCCGCGGCCCGGACGTCGAACATCCGGCTGAGCAGCGCGGTCACCGTGCTGTCCTCGGAGGACCCGGTGCGGGTCTTCCAGCAGTACTCGACCATCGACCTGCTGTCCGGCGGCCGCGCCGAGGTGATGGCCGGGCGCGGGTCGTTCATCGAGTCCTTCCCGCTGTTCGGGCACGACCTCGACGACTACGACGAGCTGTTCGCCGAGAAGCTGGACCTGCTGCTGGAGCTGCGCCAGCACACCCGGGTCAGCTGGAGCGGCAGGCACCGCGCGGCGCTGGCCGACCAGCCGGTGTACCCCCGGCCGGTGCAGGACCCGCTGCCGCTGTGGGTCGCCGTGGGCGGCAACCCGCAGTCCGTCGTCCGGGCCGGGGCCCTCGGCCTGCCGCTCGCGCTGGCCATCATCGGTGGTGAGCCGGAGCGGTTCGCCCCACTCGCCGAGCTGCACCGCCGGGTCACCGCCCAGTACGGGCACGCTCCGCAGCCGGTCTCGATCAACTCGCACGGCTTCGTGGCCGACACCTCGCAGGCGGCGCACGAGAGCTTCTACGCGACCTACGCCGAGGTGATGGACACCCTCGGCCGGGAGCGCGGCTGGGGCCCGATGAGCCGGGAGCAGTTCGCCGGGCTGGCCGGGCTGCGCGGCGCCGTCGTCGTCGGCAGCCCCGAGCAGGTGGCCGAGAAGATCCTGTTCCAGCACGAGGTGTTCGGGCACCGGCGCTTCCTCATGCAGTCCTCGCTGGGGGCGGCCCCGCACCGGGAGGTGCTGCGCTCGATCGAGCTGCTGGGCACCGAGGTGGCGCCGGTCGTCCGGGCCGAGGTGGCCAGGCGGGAGGCGGCCGGTGCAGCGGCGTCCGCCTGACCGGGGGGCGTTGCGCGCCTACCCTGGTCGAGGTCCGACCGAGCCGAGTGAGGGGGTCCCGCTGTCCGACGACGTTGCGGCCGCGACGAGCACGAGCACCGAGGACGCCGTGCTGCAGTTCGTCGGTGGCCCCCTCGACGGGAGGGTCGAGGTGCGCGAGGCGCGGCACGGCGCCCCGCTGCCCACGATCACCCACGTCCACCTGCACGCTGGGCCCAAGGTCGTGCACCGTTACGACCTGCAGTCGCTGGACGGCCGGGCCGGGGTCTACCAGCTGCGGCCGCCGGTGCGCCGGTCCGCGCACGACGAGTCGCCCGCCGGCTGACCCGGCAGCCGCCGGCGGCCGGGCTCACCAGCCGTGGACCCGGCGGACCTCCGCGGCGACCTCGTCGAACCGCGCCCGGGCCAGGACGGCGCCCTCCCGCCGCACGTCGGCCGGGTCCAGCCGCAGCACCCGGTCCACGCGCACCTCGCTGGGCCGGCCCTGCCGGTCCCAGGCGCCGCTGCCGATGTCCACCCAGGACCGGCCGTGGCGTGCTTCGTCGGCGGCGTCGAGGCCGTGGTCCTTGCTGCTGAGCATCAGGCCGAGCAGGGCGTCCCCCTGGCGGGCGATGACGAGCACCGGGCGGTCCTTGCCGCGGCCGTCGTCCTCCTCGTAGGGCACCCAGGCCCACACGACCTCTCCGGGGTCGGGGCGGCCGTCGTCCCGTGGCCGGTAGTCGAGGTCGACCGCCCCGCTGCCCGCGGCAGCGCCGCGCCACGTCGTCGCGGCCCCGGCGGGCCGCCCCGACTCGGGCACC
>JAOPUQ010000266.1 GCA_025963425.1 Modestobacter sp.
AGTGCGGCGTGCGGGTCTGCAGCACGCGCCCGGCGGCCGCGGCCACCCCGAAGCTCAGCGCGGACAGCGGGATGAAGACACAGCCGGCCTGCAGCGGGGACAGGCCGCCGATGGACTGCAGCCACAGCGACGTGTAGATCAGCTCGGTGAACGCGGCGCCGTTGAGCAGCAACGCGCCGAGCATGATCCCGCTGAAGGATCGGGACCGGAACAGCCGGACGTCGAGCATCGGTGCCTGCTGGCGCAGCTCCACCAGCACCCAGACCGCCAGCACGAGCAGACCACCGGCGATGGGCCCCCAGGCCTCGAACCGGCCCCAGCCGTCGGCCGCCGCGCGAACCAGGCCGAAGACGACCCCGCCGGCGCCGAGGGTGAACAGCACGATGCCCGGGACGTCGGGGCGCGGTGCGTCCGGCTGCCGGGCCTCCTGCACCGCGGACAGCGTGAGCAGCACCGCGAGCACGCACACCGGCAGGTTGACGAAGAAGATCCAGCGCCAGGACAGCTCGGTCAGCGCACCGCCGAGGATCGGGCCCAGGGCGGCCGAGGCGCCGACCACCGCGCCCCAGATGCCGAACGCGGTCCCGCGGTCCCGGCCCTCGTAGCTGGTGTTGATCAGGGCGATCGTGGTGGCGAACATGATCGCGCCGCCGATCCCCTGCAGGCCCCGGGCGGCGATGAGGAATCCGGCGTCCGGCGCCAGGCCGGACGCCAGCGAGGCGAGGGCGAACAGCACCAGGCCGATCAGGTACAGCCGACGCCGGCCGAAGAGGTCGGCCAGCGACCCGGCGCCGAGCACCAGCGCGGCCAGGGCCAGCGCGTAGACGTCGACCACCCACTGCAGCTGGCTGAACGACGTCCCCAGGTCGGTGGCCATGTCGGGTAGGGCGACGTTCACGATCGTGACGTCGACGAGCAGCATGAACGTGCCGGTGCAGATCGCGACCAGCGGCAACCACTTGCGCATGTACACACTGTGCGACGGATCTGCGGCAGCTCGCCGCCCAGAAGGCCTCTCGCGACGCGATCCTCCACCGGGCGCGGCCGTGATGGAGGATCCTCCCTGTGGTGGACCGGATCGACCGTCAGATCGTGCATGCGATGCAGGTGGACGGCCGGGCCCCGTTCAGCCGGGTGGCCGCCGTCCTGGGCATCTCGGAGCAGACGGTGGCCCGCCGCTGGCGCCGGCTGCGGGCCGACGGCGTGGTGCGCGTCCTGGGCCTGACGGCACCGGAGTCGACCGAGCCCAGCTGGTTCGTCCGGGTGCGGGTGCAGCCCGCGGCGGCCGGCGCGGTCGCCGAGGCGCTGGCCCGCCGTCCCGACGTGTCCTGGGTGAGCCTGACGGCCGGTGGTGCGGAGATCACCTGCGCGACCCGTCCGCGCACCCCCCGCCAGCGCGACGCGCTACTGCTCGACCGGCTCCCCCGCACCGTCCAGGTCATCGACCTGACCGCTCTGTCGGTGCTGCACGCCTACGTCGGGGGTCCGTTCGAGTGGACCGGCTTCGACGACCCGCTGGACGACGACCAGGTCGCCGCCCTCACCCCGGCCGCACCGACGCCCCCGGCCACCCCGCTGGCGCCCGAGCCGGACGACGAACCCCTGCTGGCCGCGCTGGCCACCGACGGGCGGCTGAGCTACGCCGAGCTGTCGGCGGTGGCCGGCTGGTCGGAGAGCCGGGTCGCCCGCCGCGTGGAGACGCTGCGCGCCGCCGGGCTGCTGTACTTCGACCTGGAGATCGCCAACGAGCAGCTCGGGCACCCGGTCAACGCGCTGCTGTGGCTGGGCGTGGCCCCCGCGGCCATCGCGCACGTCGGCGAGGCGCTGGCCCGGGCACCGGAGACCGCCTACACCGCGGTGCTCACCGGCCCGGCCAACCTGGTGGTGGCGGTGACCTGCCGGGACACCGCGCACCTGTACCGGTTCCTGACCGAGACGGTCGGCTCGCTGCCGGTGCACACGCTGGAGACCTCGACGGTGCTGCGCCGGGTCAAGCAGGCCGGCAGCCTGATGGACGGGGACCGGCTCACCGACCCCGAGCCCCCGCCGGTCCGCCGCGGCTGACCCGCTCGCCGGGGCATTGCCGGGCACGAGCTCCGGGCGTCAGCGGCCCCGGGCCACCCGGAGCGCACCCAGCACCATCGGCACCTGCAGCGGCAGCCGGGCGAGGGCCACCGCCGTCGGCACCGGCTTGCCCCGCACCACCCGGAAGGTGTGCAGGTGCGCCGGCAGGAAGGCGGTCAGGAGTGCGACCGCCGCCCAGCCCCCCGCCCGCCGGGTGGCCGGCACCGCGAGCAGCGCCGCGGTGCCCAGCTCGGCCACCCCGCTGCCGGTCACCCAGGCCCGCGCCGGGCCGAGCTCCGGGGGCACCAACCAGTCGTAGGTGCGCGGCCGTACCAGGTGCAGCAGCCCCGACCCGCCCATCAGCGCGGTGAAGCCCAGCGCCAGGCCCCGTATCCGCATGGGGCACCGTAGGCTCCGCGGCCGTGTCCGCCGCCGACCTCCTCATCGCCGCCGGGGTCGCCCTGCTGGCCGGCGTGATCAACTCGATCGCCGGTGGCGGGTCGTTGATCCTGTTCCCCACGCTGGTGGCGCTCGGGTTGGGCACCGTGCCGGCCAACGTCACCAACTCCATCGCCCAGTGGCCCGGCTACGTGGGCGGGGTGCTCGGCTTCCGCAAGGAGTACGGCGGCCAGCGCGGCCGGCTCATCCGCTTCTCGGTGGTGGCCGTGCTGGGCGGCACGGCGGGGTCGGTGCTGCTGCTGACCACCCCGTCGGCGGCCTTCGACACCCTCGTGCCGGTGCTGGTGCTGCTGGCCAGCCTGCTGCTGGCCGTGCAGCCGCTGGTCACCCGGCGGCTGAAGAAGGCCGAGGACGGCCACACCCGCGACCCGGTGTGGCTCTACGTCGCACTGTTCCTGGCCACCGTCTACGGCGGTTACTTCGGCGGTGCGCTCGGGGTGATCCTGGTCGGCGTGCTCGGCCTCGGCCTGGGCAGGCTCAAGCTGGCCAACGCGATGAAGAGCGCGATCTCGCTGGTCACCGCCTCGGTCACCGTCGTCGTCTTCGGCATCTTCGGCCCGGTCTCCTGGCTCTACGTTGCCGTCTGCGCCCCGGCCAGCCTGCTCGGCGGGTTTCTCGGCGCCAAGGTGGCCACCCGGATCCCCAGCACGCCGCTGCGGGTGCTGATCGTGGGATTCGGCGTCAGCGTCGCTATCTACCTGTTCCTCCGCCACTGAGCCGGCGGACGCCACCGTGATCGCCGTGCCGGCCGGGGTGGTGCTGGTCGGTGCGCTGTGGGCCGCCGTCGCCGGCTCCCCCAGGGTGCCCGCCGGAGCGGTCGCCGTCCCCGGCGCGCTGCTGTTGGCGGCCGTCGGGGCGGTCAGCTGGACCGACGCCGGGCGCACCGTGACGGAGCTGGGGCCCACCGTCGGTTTCCTCGTCGTCCTGCTCGTGCTGGCGCACCTGGCCGATGCCGAGGGCCTGTTCGGCTGGGCGGCCGCGGTCACCGCCCGCCGGGCCGGCCGCTCACCCCGCCGGCTGTTCGCCCGCGTCGTCCTGGTCGCCGCGGTCGTGACCGCCGTGCTCAGCCTCGACGCCACGGCGGTGCTGCTCACCCCCGTCGTGGTGGCGACCGCCGCGCGGATGCGGGTACCGGTCCGGCCGCACGCCTACGCCGCCGGCCACCTGGCCAACTCGGCGTCGCTGCTCATGCCGGTGTCCAACCTGACCAACCTGCTGGCCTTCGCGGCGACCGGGCTGTCGTTCGTCTCCTTCACCGGGCTGATGCTGGGGCCGACGCTGGTCGCCGTGGGCGTGGAATACCTGCTGCTGCGCGCGGTCTTCCGCCGCGACCTGGCCGGTGCGGCCTCGGCCCCGGTGACCGAGGCACCCCCGGCCCCGGTCCTGGCGCTCGTCGTGGTCGGGCTGACCGTGGCCGGGTTCGGGGTGGCCTCGACGCTGGGGGTGGCTCCCGTGGTGCCGGCGGCGGTGGCGGTGCTGGTCCTGGGCGGCCGCCGGCTGCTGACCGGGCGGAGCCGGCCCGGTCAGCTGCTACGCGCCGCCGACCTGCCCTTCGCCGCCTTCGTGCTGGGGCTCGGCGTCATCGTCCTGGCGTTGCGGCAGGCGGGGCTCGACCGGCTGCTGACCGCCCTGCTGCCCGACGGCGAGGGACTGCTGGCGCTGCTCGGCGTGGCGGCGCTGGGCGCCGTCCTGGCCAATGTGGTGAACAACCTGCCGGCGACCCTGGCGTTGGTCCCGGTCGCCGCGGCCGGTGGCGCCCCGGTGCTGCTGGCGGTGCTGATCGGGGTGAACGTCGGGCCGAACCTGACCTACGTGGGGTCGCTGGCCACCCTGCTGTGGCGCAAGGCGCTGGGCGGCCAGGCACCGAGCGCGCTGCGGTTCAGCGCGGTGGGGCTCACGACCGTGCCGCTCACGCTCGTGGCGGCGACCACCGCACTGTGGCTCGCCCTGCAGCTGTGATCACTCGCCGCCGCGACCGGGCTCCCCGATGGCCACCATCGCCTCGACCGCCCTCCGCGCGCGGGCGGCGGTGTCGCTGTCGACGTCGATCGCGCCCTCGCCGGTGCGCAGCGTGTGCAGCAGCTTGGCCGGGGTGATCATCTTCATGTAGCGGCAGGCGGCACGGGCGTTCATCGGGATGAACTCGGTGCCGCTGTTGAGCGCCCGCAGCTGGTGCAGGATGCCGATCTCGGTGGCCACCAGCACCTGCGGGGCGGTGGTCGCGGACGCCGCCTCGGCCATGCCGCCGGTGGACAGCACGCGGGTCCGGTCGGCCGGCAGGTCGCCGTGGCTGACCAGGTCCAGCACCGAGGTGGTGCAGCCGCACTCG
>JAOPUQ010000282.1 GCA_025963425.1 Modestobacter sp.
CCGGGCGTGGCGCCGCTCCGGTACTCCGCGGACCGGCACGCCGGCTACAGCGGCATGGTCGTCAGCCAGATCACGGGCACCGGCTCCGAGGCGCTGACCCCGGTGCTCGTCACCGACAACGGTGACGCCGACATCACGGAGTACGACGGGAAGGCCAGCACCCCGCCGGCCAGCGGCATCCCGGACGAGAAGTCGGTCGAGGACTGACCTCGGCCGCTCCGCCCGACCTGACGGGCCGTCGGTCTCCCTCGCGGGGGCCGGCGGCCCGTCCGCCGTTGGCGCACCGGACGCTTCGGTCCCGAAGTGTGTGCGGCGCGACCCGGCGGGTACGGGGCCGGTGGTCGCGGGAGTGTCCCGCCGGCGGGCACGGGACAGGAGCAGTCGATGACGCACGGGGCGGTGCGGGGCGCTCGGGAGATCCGCCGGGCGGTGGTGACCGGTGGGGCTGGTTTCCTGGGCTCCCACCTGTGCGAGCAGCTGCTCGATCGCGGCGTCGAGGTCATCTGCCTGGACAACTTCCTGACCGGGTCACCGGCCAACGTGCTGCACCTGATGGAGCACCCCGGTTTCCGGCTGCTGCGCTGCGACGTGACCGACTACGTGCACGTGCCCGGCCCGGTCGACCTCGTGCTCCACTTCGCCTCCCCGGCCAGCCCGGTGGACTACCTGAAGATGCCGATCGAGACCCTCAAGGTCGGCAGCCTGGGCACCCTGCACACGCTCGGCCTGGCCAAGGAGAAGAACGCCCGCTTCGTGCTGGCGTCGACCTCCGAGGTCTACGGCGACCCGCTGGAGCACCCGCAGCGCGAGGACTACTGGGGCAACGTGAACCCGGTCGGGCCGCGCGGCGTCTACGACGAGGCCAAGCGGTTCAGCGAGGCGCTCACCACCGCCTACCGCAGCTCGCAGGGCATCGACACCGGCATCGTGCGGATCTTCAACACCTACGGCCCGCGGATGCGCCCGGACGACGGCCGCGCGATCCCGGCCTTCATCGGCCAGGCGCTGGACGGCCGCCCGCTCACCGTGGCCGGCGACGGTTCGCAGACCCGCTCCATCTGCTACGTCGAGGACACCGTGCGCGGCATCCTGGAGATGGCGTCGAGCACCCACGCCGGGCCGGTGAACATCGGCAACCCCGACGAGCTGTCCATGCTGGAGCTGGCCCGCTGGATCGTGCAGCTCACCGGCTCGGAGTCGACGATCGACTTCGTCGACCTGCCGGTCGACGACCCCAAGGTCCGCCGCCCGGACACCACGCGCGCCGAGGAGCTGCTGGCCTGGCGGCCGGCGGTCCCTTCCGCCGAGGGCCTGCGCCGCACCGTCGACTGGTTCGCCGCAGGGCGGGAGGGCCGGGCCGCCCGGGCCGGCTGAACGGCACCGCCCCGTCGCGGTGCGCGGACCGGGGTTCCCCCGGATCGCCGTCCCCCGGCCTCGTTCGTGAGTAGCATGCCGGTTCGACCGATGCGCGCAGCGTCCGTCCACCGGGTGCCGCTGGCACCTGCACGCGGGGCCTTGACCACGATGGGGATCCACGATGGGGCGCCACGCCGACACCCGCGCCGGCAGCAGGTCCGCCCGTCCCGCTCTCGTGGTGGCCGGCGTCGCCGCCCTGGTGCTGGTGGTCGTCGCGGGCCTGCTGGTCTGGTGGCTCGCCGGCCGGGGCGATGGCGGGGACACCGCGGCCGCCGACTGCACGAGCGTGCGGGTGACCGTGGCCCCGGAGCTCGGTTCGCTGGTCGAGGACCTGCTGGCCGATCCGCAGCCGATGGACGGCGGCGGCTGCGCGGTCGCCGAGGTGACCGGTCAGGAGCCACTCCAGACGGTGGCCGCCCTGGGCGCCCTGGACACCGAGGCGCTCCCCCAGGTGTGGGTGCCGGACTCCTCGCTGTGGGTGGCCCGCGCCGGGAGTGCCGAGCCGGCCCCCGCCGGTTCGGTCGCCACCTCGCCCCTGGTGCTGGCCACCAGCCAGGCCGCCACGGACGTCCTGGGCTGGTCGCAGTCCCCGACCTGGCCGCGAGCGCCGAGGGGCTGACCGCGCCGGCCGCCGCCCGGCAGTCCCTGGGCGGTGGCGAGGACGCCGACAACGCCGTCGTCCAGGCGGTGCTCGCCGCCGCCCGCGGCGAGGTGCCCTCCCCCGTGCTGATCACCGACGGGGACGACGACGACGGCACCGGCATCGGGCTGCCCACCCTGCTGGACACGCTGCGGGCCGAGGCCGACCCGGCGCGGCCGGTGAAGGTGGTCGGGATCGGGCTCGGCCCGGACGCCGACCTGGACGCGCTGCGGGAGATCGCCGGCCCGACCGGCGGGGCTGCCTACCAGGCGCTGGACCCGCAGGACCTGCAGTCGGTCCTCTTCGACGCGATCCGCCGCCGCGGCCAGAACACCGCGATCCTCCGGATCGCACCGCGGCCACGTGCCGTCGCCGACTGGCGTGGAGCCGCTGCGTCACGCCTGCGCGGAGCCCTCCGGGCCCCGCTCGGCGCGACTGGACAGGACCTGGTCGAGGGCGTCGACGACCTCGGCCACGGTGACCTGCGCCAGCGCCGGGTCCAGGGTGGTGCCCCACGGGTCGCCGGCACCGTCCCCGTGCCAGACGACGACGTGCTGCGGGCGCGGGGGCGGGCCCCACAGCGCCGGGGAGACCGGGCCGAACAGCACGACCGAGGGACGGCGGTAGGCGGTCGCCAGGTGCGCGACCCCTGTGTCGCCGCAGACGACGACCCGGGCGGCGGCGACGACGGCGGCCAGCTCCAGCGAGGTGGTCCGCCC
>JAOPUQ010000334.1 GCA_025963425.1 Modestobacter sp.
ACGGGGCAGCCGCACCGTTGCCGGCACCGCTCTCCCCGAGGGCCTCCCGCAGCCGCCGGGCCACGGGGGCCTCGACGGTGGAGGACGCGGACTTCACGAACTCGCCCTGCTCCTTGAGCTTGGCGAGCACTGTCTTGCTGTCGATGCCGAGCTCTTTGGCGAGCTCGTGAACGCGGGCCTTGCCTGGCACGGGTCTCCTCTTGGTGAGGCCGGCGGCTGGCCCGCTCGACCCCTAGATCAGTGGTACATGGTCATCGTGACGACTTCACAGGTGGCTCATCCGAGGACGTCCTGCTCTCGACGTGCGGACCGGCCGGTTGCCGGTCCGACTGTGGTACTGCCTTCGCCGCTCGTGCGTCCGCCGGGGGGCCGGCCCGGCGAGTCGGGGACCGACCGGCGGACGTAGCTCTCGAGCGGACCGGTCTCCAGCGCAGTGCTGCGGCGCAGCGCACGCGGGAAGGCCCGGCGCCGGACTGCTGCCTGCAGGCACTCCTCGGTGGGGTGCAGTGATGCACCCCGGCCGGGGAGCCGCCGACCGGGGTCGGGGGTAAGACCCCCGTCCCGGACGACGACACGCAACAGCTCGGTGACCTGAGCGCGTCTCCGGCACCCCACGCAGGTGCGGACCGGGATCGACGTGTCGGCCATCGAAGAGTCTAGCGCGCCGTGGGTCCCGGGTGTTCCGCCCGCCTTGCGGGCGGGCGTCCGGCACCCTGCGGCGACCGCGCCGGGGTACGTGCCCCCGACCGCAGCGGTGCCCGGCCGACCCCCGGGGAGACCGGGCCGTCGGCGCCCTCGGGGGCGGCGTCGCTGCGGATGTCGATCCGGCACCCGGTCAACCGGGCCGCCAGGCGGGCGTTCTGCCCTTCCTTGCCGATGGCCAGCGACAGCTGGTAGTCGGGGACGACGACCTGGACCGCGCGCGCCGTCGGGTCGACGACCCGGGCGCTGGTCACCCGGGCCGGTGACAGCGCGGAGGCCACGAAGGTGGCGACGTCGTCGGACCAGTCGACGATGTCGATCTTCTCGCCGTTGAGCTCGCTCATCACGTTGCGCACCCGCTGCCCCATCGGGCCGATGCAGGCGCCCTTGGCATTCAGTCCGGGCACCGACGTGCGGACGGCGATCTTGGACCGGTGGCCCGCCTCGCGGGCGACCGCGACGATCTCCACGCTGCCGTCGGCGACCTCGGGGGCCTCCAGCGCGAACAGCTTGCGGACCAGGTTCGGGTGCGTGCGCGAGAGGGTCACCTGCGGGCCGCGGAAGGTGCGGGCCACCGAGACGACGTAGGCCTTCACCCGGCTGCCGTGCGGGTGGGTCTCGCCGGGCACCTGCTCGGCCGGCGGCAGGGTCGCCTCGACCTTGCCG
Source organism: Modestobacter sp. (assembly GCA_025963425.1). Taxonomy (GTDB): domain Bacteria; phylum Actinomycetota; class Actinomycetes; order Mycobacteriales; family Geodermatophilaceae; genus Modestobacter. Next base: position 1,369 of record JAOPUQ010000334.1, read on the forward strand.
ATGTCGACCAGCACCATGCCCTGGGTGTTGCGGCGGTCGTGCGCCTGCACGATCCCGCTGACGATGTCGCCTTCCTTGCCCGCGTACTCGCCGAAGGTCTGCTCGTGCTCGGCGTCGCGCAGCCGCTGGACGATGACCTGCTTGGCGGTGCTGGCCGCGATCCGGCCGAAGTCGCTGGGGGTGTCGTCCCACTCGTGGACGACCTCACCGTCGGGGCCCAGCTCCTGGGCGAGCACCGCGACCTCGCCGCTCTTGCGGTCCACGTGCACGCGCACGTGCGCCGCCGCACCCTCGGCGTGCCGGTAGGCGGTCACCAGGGCGGTCTCGATCGCCAGCAGGACGGTGTCCGCCGGGATGCCCTTCTCCCGCTCGACCGCCTTCAAGGCGGTCAGGTCGATGTTCACTGCGCTCCTCCGGACCCGGACGGGTCGTGCTCGTCGTTCAGGTCGTCCAGCTCGTCATCGATCTCATCGACGTCGATCTCGTCGTCAGCCCCGTCACCCTCGGGGGCGGTGGCAACCAGGGCCGCATCGCGGTGCCCGGGCGGGCGGGTGAACTCGACCTGCACCCGGCCCTCCCCCAGCTCGGCCCAGGCCACGGTCCGCTCGCCCACCGCCCGGCGCACCTGGCCCTTCTTGGCCCCGCCCTTCTCCACCGCGAGCACGATCCCGTCGTCGGTGACCCGCAGCACGCGCCCGGTCAGCTGCTCACGGGCCCGCTCGGGGCCGACCGCCACCGTGACCAGCCGTCCGGCGTTGCGCCGCCAGTGCCGGGGCAGGGTCAGCGGCCGGTCGACCCCGGGGCTGGTGACCTCGAGGACGTAGGGCGGGCGGCCCAGGTCGTCACCGTCGGCGTCGAGCACCTCGGAGACGGCCCGGCTGAGCTCGGCGACGCCGTCCAGGCTCACCCCGGCGTCGCGGTCGACGACCACCCGGACCACGGAGCGCTGGCCGGCCGCCCGGACCACCAGCTCCTCCAGGTCGTACCCCGCGGCCGTCACGGCCGGCTCGACCGTCGCGGTCAGCCGCGCGGTGGTCCGGTCTGCGGGGTGGTGGGCGGCGGATGCATCTCGTGTGGACACCGGCTGCCTCCTCCTCGCTGTTGTCGTTGCTGCGCCGGCTGCCCGGACCGGCCGGGCCGCCGCAGTGGCCGGCGGTCAGCCGACCGCGGGGTCGGGCCGGCGGCGTCCTGCGCAGGAACGTCCAGGCTACCGTCCCCGGCTGCCCGGCGACCGGCCGCGCAGGAGCTGCCCGCCACACCGGTGGGTTCGACGGGCAGGAGCGGCCGGGGCTGCCAGGATGGAGCGTGATGTCCGACTCCTCCCCCGGTGCCGCTGCGACGGGCACCTTCTCCCGGCGCACGCTGCTCGTCGCCACCCTGGCCGGGACGGCCGTGGTCGCCGTCGGGTGCACCGCCGACGCCGGCGACCCCGCCGACGCGGTGACCGAGGTCCAGGCGGACCAACTGGCCGCCCAGGTGGCCGTGCAGACGGCCCTGGTCGCCGCCTTCGACCGCGCGTTCGCCGCCTCCCCCGCGCTCGCCGCCGCAGCTGCCGGGCTGGC
>JAOPUQ010000345.1 GCA_025963425.1 Modestobacter sp.
GCTCCGGCGGCGGCGGCGGCCGTCCGCCCGGTTCCCGCCCGCCGGCGCGGGGCGCCAGCGGGAGCGGGGGGAAGAAGAAGGGTTCGAAGAAGCAGCGCCGGCGGCGGATCCTCGCCTGGCTCGCCGCCACCCTGGTGGGCGCCATGGTCCTGCTGGGGGTCTTCGTCGGGGTGGTCTACGCCTCGACCGAGGTGCCGAGCGCGGACGCCGTCACCGGCAACCAGACCACGGTCATCTACTACGCCGACGGCACCACCGAGATGGCCCGGCTGGCCGCGGAGGAGGGCAACCGGACCAACGTCACCCTCGACCAGGTCTCCGAGCCGGCCCGGGAGGCCGTGCTCGCCGCGGAGAACCGGAGCTTCTACTCCGACCCCGGCATCTCCGTCACCGGCATCGCCCGCGCGGCGTGGAACAACCTGACCGGTGGTTCGACCCAGGGTGGTTCGACGATCACCCAGCAGTACGTGAAGAACGCCTTCCTGAACGCCGACCAGACCTTCAGCCGGAAGTTCAAGGAGCTCTTCCTCGCCGTCAAGCTGGACAACCAGTACACGAAGGACGAGATCCTCGAGAAGTACCTCAACACCATCTACTTCGGTCGCGGCGTCTACGGCATCGAGGCCGCGGCGAACACCTACTTCGGGGTGCCGGCCGCCGAGCTGACCGCCGAGCAGGGGGCCGTGCTGGCGGTGCTGGTCCGCAGCCCCAGCGCCTACGACCCGGAGACCAACCCCGAGGGGGCGCAGGACCGCTGGTCGCTGGTGCTGGACGCGATGGTCGAGCAGAACTGGCTCGACGCCACTGCCCGGGCGGCCATGGTCTATCCGCCGGTGCTGCCGAAGACCGACAGCCGGCTGGGCATTCCGAGCGGGCCCGAGGGGCTGATCGTGCAGAAGGTGCTCAGCGAGGTCCGGCGGACCTACCCCGACGTCGAGGCCCAGGGGCTGCGGATCACGACCACGGTCAACAAGGGCTACCAGGACGCCGCGGTCGCCGCCGTGCAGGACGTCATGCAGGGCGAGCCGGGCAACCTGCGCCAGGCCCTGGTCTCGATCGACCCACGGACCGGTGGGGTGCTCGCCTACTACGGCAACGCCACCGGGAGCGGGGAGGGCGTGATCGACTACGCCCAGGCGCAGCGCCAGCCCGGCTCGTCGATGAAGCCCTACGTGCTGGCGACCGCCCTGGAGCAGGGGATCAGCGTCAACGCCCGGCGGAACGGCAGCTCCCCGCAGAAGTTCCCGGACCGGACCCAGCCGGTGCGCAACGCCAGCAACGCCCAGTGCGCGGCGTGCACGCTGACCGAGGCGATCACCAAGTCGCTGAACACCACGTTCTACGGGCTGGCCTACGAGGTGGGTGCGGAGAAGGTCCGCACCACGGCGCTGGCGGCCACGGGTCTGCCGGAGGAGTGGGGATCGGGTCAGCTGGAAGGCCACCGGGCCCTCGCCGACTACGACACCGGTGAGGTCGGTGGCGACATCGGCATCGGCCGGTACGAGATGCGTCCGATCGACCAGGCCGTCGGTTTCGCCACCCTGGCTTCCGGTGGCGTCCGCCACGATGCCCACTTCGTCGCCCGGGTCGCCGACAGCGCGGGCAAGGAGCTGATGACGAACGACGGCAGCGCCACCGCCAAGCCGGTCATCCGGGCCGACGTGGCCAACGACGTCACGTTCGCGCTGGAAGGGGTGGCCGTGGCCTCCAAGCGGCCCCTGGAGGGCAACCGGCCGGTGGCGAGCAAGACCGGCACCCAGGGCCTCAACGACACCGACAACTCCGACGCGTGGATGGTCGGGTACACGCCCTCGATCTCCACCGCGGTGTGGATGGGCAGCGACTCGCTGCAGCCCATCGTCAACGCGCAGGGGCGGATCATCTACGGCTCCGGCCTGCCCGGCGCCATCTGGCAGCAGTTCATGGACGCGGCCCTGGCGGGCACACCCGAGGAGCCGCTGCCCAGCAAGGCGATCATCAAGGGCGACACGGGCAAGAGCGTGGCGGTGGAGACGACGCCGTCCACCACGCGGGAGAGCTCGAGCCGGGCACCGCGGACGCCGTCCGCGCCGGCGACCAGCACCCAGGCCACGGAGTCGACCGAGCCCACGCAGACGACGGCGGAGACCACGGAGTCGACGCCGACGGCGACGTCCTCGCAAGGCCAGGGGATCCCGATCGTGCCGCCGGGGCAGAACAACCGGGGGAACGGCAACGGCAACGGCAACGGGGGCGGGACCGGCTGAGGCCGGGCAGGCAGACTGAGCAGGTGAGTACGACGACGGGTCCGTCCGCCCCGGCCGACCAGCCGGGGGACGGGCCCGCCGTCGTGTCCGGCCCCGACCGCGTCGTCCCCACGTGGACCGACCCGGTCGCGGTGCAGGCCAGCGAGCTGGTGGGCGGCCCCTGGGGCCGGCACGCGCTGACCGGTCGGGCGCTGTTCTGGACCCCGTTGCGCGTGTGCCTGCTCTTCACCGTGGCCGTGCTGGCCCTGGCGTGGGTCAAGCAGGTGCCCTGCGCGGACGGCGACTGGACGGGCGCCAAGCAGTACACGCACTTCTGCTACTCCGACACGGTCCCGCTGTTCGGGATCCGCGGCCTGGACTCCGGTCAGGTGCCCTACCTGGACTCCGAGCTGGAGTACCCGGTGCTGACCGGCGGGTTCATGCAGCTGGCCGCGGTGCTGGCGCGGGGCTACGACGGCCTGGCCTCCAGCGTGGGGCCGCTGCCCGCGGTCGTGCCGGTGGAGAGCTACTACGTGCTCACCTGCCTGCTGCTGTCGGTCTGCGCGCTGCTGGTGACCCGAGCGGTCCTCGCGCTGGCCGGACGGCGGCCGTGGGATGCGGCGATGGTCGGGCTGTCCCCGCTGCTGTTCGTGCACGCCTTCACCAACTGGGACCTGTTCGCCGTCGCTCTGGCCTCGCTCGGCATGTGGGCGTGGGCCCGGCGGCACCCGGTGCTGGCCGGGGTGCTGATCGGGTTGGGCGCGGCCGCAAAGCTCTACCCGGTGCTGCTGTTGGGCGTGCTGTTCGTGCTGTGCCTGCGGGCCGGGCGGCTGCAGGCCTGGCTGGGCGCCGCGCTGGGCGCAGCGGTGGCGTGGCTGGCGGTGAACGTGCCGATCGCGGTCCTGGCGCCGGAGAACTGGGCCCGTTTCTTCACGCTGAACGGGAGCCGGCCGGCCGACCCGGACACGCTGTGGAACATCGCGCTGACCGTGACCGACCACCGCATCCTGGACGGTCCGCTGGCGGAGGGGCAGTCGCCGTCGGTGCTCAACGCGGTGGTGGCCGGCGCGCTGCTGGCGCTCGCCGCCGCGGTGGCGGCGCTGGCGCTGCTCGCTCCGCGGCGGCCACGGGTGGCCCAGCTGGCGTTCCTGCTGGTCGCCGGCTTCCTGCTGCTGAACAAGGTGTGGAGCCCGCAGTACTCGCTGTGGCTGCTGCCGCTGGCCGTGCTGGCCCGCCCGCACTGGCGGTCGCTGCTGCTGTGGCAGGCCACCGAGGCGCTGCTGTGGGTGCCCCGGCTGCTCTGGTACCTGGGCACGGACAACAAGGGCGTCGGGATCGAGTGGTTCCTCGTCGCCGTCGGGGTGCGCGACGTCGCGGTCGTCGTCCTCATGGCGCTGGTGGTCCGCGACGTCTGGCACCCCGAGCGGGACCGGGTGCGGCAGAGTTGGCCCGGCACCGACGACCCCGCGGGAGGGGTCCTGGACGGCGCCGGGGACGTGATCACATTGCGACGCTTCGCGCCGCACCGCGGCCAGGAGCTGTCCCCGGCTGAGCGGAGCCGTTGACCGTGTCCCCGGCGGGAAGCCTCCGGCCCCCGCGCCAGGGTCACCCCGGCTCCGTGCCGTCCCCGGTCATCCGGACCCGGCGCCGCCTTCGGGCCGGGTCACATCGCCTCCCTGAGCAGGGCTATCTCTGCCGCGTGGCTCGCCGCGTCGCCGGGGGTCTCCAGCACGATCGGGGCGTCCGCGGCGCGGGCGACCTCCAGCAGCAGCTCCAGCGGGATCTCGCCCTCGCCCAGCGGTGCGTGCCGGTCCCGGCCGGAGCCGGCCGGGTCACGGCTGTTGTTCAGGTGCACCAGGTCGATGCGGCCGGTGATCGCCCGGACGTCGGCGACGACCCGGGACAGGTCCCAGCCGGCGGCCCAGGCGTGGCAGGTGTCCAGCACGAAGCCGGCGTCGAACTCACCCACGGCCTCCCACAGCCGGTCCAGCGCACCCAGGTCGCGGGCCATCGCGTTGTCGCCACCGGCGGTGTTCTCGATCAGGACGGGCAGCCCGAACCCACCGGACTCCGCCTGCCTGGCGAAGGTCTTGCGCCAGTTGTCGACACCGGCGGCCGGGTCGTCCTTGGCCAGCACGTGGCCGCCGTGCACGACCATCCCCCGGGCGCCGATCGCCACCGAGGCCTGGGCGTGCTGGCCGAGCAGCTTGCGGCTGGGGATGCGGATCCGGTTGTTGGTCGAGGCGACGTTGAGCACGTAGGGGGCGTGCACGAAGACCGCGACGTCGCCGGCGAGCAGGTCGGCGGCGTCGGGGCGCGGCTGGGGCGCCTTCCAGCCCTGGGGGTCGGCGAGGAACACCTGTACCCCGTCGGCGTCCATCTCGGCGGCCCGGGCCAGGGGCCCGCCGTCGAGGAGTTCGTTCTCATCGGTCAGGCCGGGTCCGACGTGGACCCCGATCGGGTGGAAAGCCACCCCCCGGACAGTAGTTCTCCACTTTCTCGACGTGCGGGCGTATCGCGGAGGTCACATGATCGTTCAGCAACGTGACCGGGGTTACTGACCGGTAGTAGTCGTCAGTGTCGACGTGGAGGTGTCCAGTGCGGGGTCGGATCCGTCGAACGGCCGGGCGTGCGCTCGCGATGGCCGTGGCCGGCTGGGTGCTCGCCATGACCGGATCGGTCCTGGTGGCGCCCTCGGCCAGCGCGGACCCGGCGGTCACCGTGGCCATCCGGGACCTGACACCGCCGGTGGTGTCCGTCGACGCCGGCGGCACGGTCACCTTCGTCAACGAGATCCAGGACAAGACCGTGCAGGTGGGCGGCGGCGGGCTGCTGCCCACGCTGGCCAGCGTCACCGCGCACACCGACGTCACGCTGAAGGTGCCCTCGGGCAGCAGGCCGCTGCCGGCCGGGGCGCGGGTCGGCGAGAAGTTCGCCTCGACCTGCGTGGGCTGCACGATCACCTACACCTACCGGCTGCAGAGCAACGCCGCGCTGACCGCCGCGCTCACCGACGCCACGCTCAAGCTGCTCCCCCCGCTGCCGGCACCGACCCCGTTCGTGGTCAACACCCTGGTGCCGCTGCCCAACCTGCCCTCGGTGAACCTGCCGCAGCTTCCCCCGGCGACCGTGCCGGCGCCGCCCAGCCCGGCGCCGGGCGGCCCGCCCGTCCCCGCGCCGCCCGCCGACCCGGTTCCCCAGCCGCCCGCGGACGGTGCCCCGGCCGACGACGGCGGGGCGCAGACCGTGAACGGCACCCCGTACAGCTACGGCACCGCCGGGGGGGCCGCCCAGCTGGCCCCCACGTCGTCCTCGGTCTCCGCGCTGGCCAACTCCTTCATCCCCGGCCAGGCCATGGGCCGCCGCGACGCATCCGGCAGCGGCGGCGTGGTGGGCGACTACGACGGTGCCTCCGTACCGGTCTTCGGGCAGCTCGCCGGCCTGGACAGCGCGGTGTCCGGTGCGGACGGCACCGAGGTCTCCCCCGATGCCGCCGGTACCACCGCCGGGGCCGGGCTGACCGTGTCGGCGCTGGCGGCCTTCCTCGCGCTGGCCGGGGTCTCCTCGGCCCTCGTCCGTGGCGTCCGGCTGCAGCGCGCCTCCCGCTGACCCCGGTCCCCGGAGCATCCGCCCAGCTCACCGGAGCACCCGCCGGGACCGCTGGTAGCCTGTCGGGTGCGCGTTCGCAGCTGATACCTGTCTGCTCGGACGCGCGACGCGTGCACAGCCCTCCTGCTGCAGACACTCTGCAGCCGCTGAGACCAGAGGAGGTGGGGTTCTCCGTGCGTCACTACGAACTGATGGTCATCCTCGACCCTGAACTCGAGGAGCGCACCATCGCTCCCAGCCTCGACCGCTTCCTGACCGTCGTCACCACCCGTGGCGGCAACATCGGCAAGGTCGACATCTGGGGCCGGCGTCGCCTGGCCTACGAGATCAACAAGCGTCCTGAGGGCATCTACGCCGTCATCGACATCAACGCCGAGCCCTC
>JAOPUQ010000390.1 GCA_025963425.1 Modestobacter sp.
GGCGGGACCGCGCGGGTCAGGCGGTGGGGACGACGATCCGGCCCTCGACGGCGGCCAGGCCGATGTCGGTGCGCCAGTGCGCGTCGGCCAGCCACACCGCGGCCACCCGCTCGTAGGCCGCCTGGCGGGCGGCGGCGAGGTCGGCACCCACCGCGGTGACGGCCAGTACCCGGCCCCCGGCGGAGTGCACGGCACCGTCGGGGCCCAGGCGGGTGCCGGCGTGCAGCACGCCCTCGGCGTCGGCGCCGGTGATGACGTCGCCGGTCCGGGGGCGCTCCGGGTAGCCGGGCGCGGCGACGACGACGGTGACCGCGGCACCCTCCCGCCAGCGCAGCGGCGGGGCCTGGTCCAGTGTGCCGGTCGCGGCGGCGTGCAGCAGCCCGGCCAGCGGCGTCTCCAGCAGCGGGAGCACGACCTCGGTCTCCGGGTCACCGAAGCGGGCGTTGAACTCCACCACCCGCACGCCGCGGGAGGTCAGCGCGAGCCCGGCGTAGAGCAGCCCCACGAACGGCTCCCCACGGCGGGCCATCTCGGTGACCGTCGGCTGCAGCACGGTGGCCAGCACCTCGTCGACCAGCCCGGCCGGAGCCCAGGGCAGCGGCGCATAGGCGCCCATCCCACCCGTGTTCGGCCCGCCGTCGCCGTCGTCGCGGCGCTTGGCGTCCTGCGCGGGCAGCAGCGGCACGACCGTCGTCCCGTCGGACAGCGCGAACAGCGACACCTCCGGGCCGTCGAGGAACTCCTCGACGAGAACGGCGTGCCCGGCATCGAGCACCGCGGTGCCGTGGGCCAGCGCGGCGGCCCGGTCGGGGGTGACCAGCACGCCCTTGCCGGCGGCCAGCCCGTCGTCCTTGACCACGTACGGCGCCCCGCCGCTGACCGAGTGCGACTCGTCCAGCGCCGTCTCCAGCTCGGCGGGGCCACCGACCGGCCAGGCCTGGGCGGTGGGCACGCCGGCCGCGGCCATCACGTGCTTCGCGAAGGCCTTCGACCCCTCGATCTGGGCGGCCTGCGCCGACGGGCCGAAACAGGCGATGCCCGCCTCGCGCACCGCGTCGGCCGCACCGGCGACCAGCGGGACCTCCGGGCCGACGACGACCAGGTCGGCCGCCCACTCCACGGCCAGCGCGGCGACCGCGACCGGGTCGCCGACCTCCAGCGGCCGGGCCTCGGCGAGCGCGGCGGTGCCCGCGTTGCCGGGAGCACAGGCCAGCGCGGTCACCGCCGGGTCGGACTGCAGAGCCACGCACAAGGCGTGCTCCCGGGCACCGGAACCGATCACGAGCACGCGCACGCCGCTGAACCTACCGACCCCCGCCCCGTCCGCAGAAATGGCCGCGTCTGCGGACGGGGCTCACCGGCCGGCGCGCCTCGGCCTGCAGCTTGCGCCAGGCGGTCAGCCGGGCGGGGTCCAGCGCGCCGCACTCGATCGCCGCGCCCACCACGCAGCCGGGTTCGGCGCGTGCGCGCAGTCCCGGAACCGGCAGTCCGCGGCGAAGGCGGTGACGTCGGCGTCAGCGGTGTCCAGCCCGTCGCCGCCGGTCAGCGCCAGCTCGCGCCTACCGGGGGTGTCCACCAGCAGGCCTCCGCCGGGCAGCAGGTGCAGCTGCCGTGCGGTCGTGGTGTGCCGGCCACGGCCGTCGTCCCGGATCTCGGCGGTGTCGGCGACCGGCCGTCCGGCCAGGGCGTTGGTGAGCTGGACTCGCCCATCCCGGAGGGCCCCACCATCGCCGCGGTGCAGCCCGGGGGCAGCAGCACCGCCACCCGGTCCAGGCCACTGCCGGTCAGCGCGCTGACCGGCAGCACCTCGACACCGATGGCGTCCCCGGCGACCTGCGCCACGGCCGCCGGCACGTCCGGGCAGAGGTCGGCCTTGGTGAGGACGACGACGGGCGTGGCGCCGCTGGCCCAGGAGGCGGCGAGGTAGCGCTCCACCCGGCGCAGCCGCGCCTCCCCGACCAGCGAGTCCACGACGAACACCACGTCGACGTTGGCCGCGACCACCTGAGCGGCCGACCCGCGCCCAGCCGCCGTGCGCACGAACGCCGTCCGGCGGGGCAGCACGGCGACCGCCAGCTCACCGCGGACGGCGACCCAGTCGCCCACCGCCGGCACGGTCTCGTCGTGCAGCGTGCCGCCCGGCCACAGGCACCGTTCGCCGGTCGCGGCCAGCACGGTGAGCCGGCCGCGGTCCACCCGGGCGACCTCACAGCCGGTGGGCACGTTCCCGATGTGCCCGACCCGCCGACCGAGCGACGAGATGTTCGTCACAGGGGTCATGGTGGCGTGCAGGTGAGACGGTTGTCCGCTGGCTTTTGGGCGCCGCGTCGGCGCGTGTTCGCCGTGAGGACACCGAAGCACGTTCAACTTGTTGCCATGTACGAGACCGGCCTGAAGGCCGCGCCGTCGTCCCGCCACACTCAGCAACCGGTCGTCATCGGCCACCGCGGAGCGCCGGGCTACCGACCCGAGCACACCGTCGCCAGCTATGAGCTGGCCATCGACCTGGGCGCCGACCGGATCGAGCCCGACGTCGTCGTGACCCGCGACGGCGTGCTGGTCGCCCGGCACGAGAACGAGCTCTCGCTGAGCACCGACGTGGCCGAGCACCCGGAGTTCGCCGCCCGCCGGCGCACCCAGGAGGTGGACGGCCACGAGGTCACCGGCTGGTTCACCGAGGACTTCACCCTCGCCGAGCTGCGCACCCTGGGCGCGGTGGAGCGAATGCCCGCGCTCCGACCGCTCAACACCGCCTACGACGGCCGCTACGGCATCCTCACCCTCGCCGAGGTGGTGTCGCTGGCCCGGCGTCGCTCCACCGCCAGCCGCCCGATCCGGGTGCAGGCGGAGCTGAAGCACCCCAGCTGGTGGGACGCCCAGGGCTTGCCGATGGTCGAGCTGGTGTCGGCCGAGCTGCGCCGCCTGGGCGCCACCGCGCACGACGGCCCGGTCGTCCTGCAGAGCTTCGACTCCGCCGCGCTGCGCGCCCTGCGGGTCACCTTCGGGTCCCGTGGCCCCACCCAGGTGCAGTTGGTCAGCGACCGCGAGCACCACGACCACCTCGTCACCCCGGCCGGCCTGCGGGAGGTCTCCACCTACGCCGAGGGCATCGGCCCCGGCAAGCGCCGGATCCTGCTCCGCGGCCCGGACGACTCTCTCGTCGGCGTCTCGGACCTGGTCGGTCAGGCGCACCGCGCCGGGCTGGCGATCAACGTGTGGACGCTGCGAGCCGAGAACGCCTTCCTCCCCCTGCACCTGCGCCGCGGCAGCGACCCGGCCGGGCTGGGCGATCTGCAGACCGAGGCCCGGCTGCTGTTCGCCCTGGGCGTCGACGGGGTCATCACCGACTCGCCGGAGGCCGCCGTCCGCGCGCGGGCCGAGCTGTCCGCCGCCGCCCTGGCCCCGGTGCGCCCGCGTAGCTGAGAAACCGCGGGCCGGGACGGCACCTGGCCGCGGTGACGTCCGGAGGATCGCAGGGTGCACAGCGCTGTGCCCGGACGGCGCGGGGGCCGGAGGCCTCCCGCCGCCCGGGCACGAAACGGCTCCACGCGGGCCGGGACGGCACCTGGCCGCGGTGATGTCCGGAGGACGTCAGAGCAAATCGTGCAGGACGACGTTCTCGTCCCGCCCGGGGCCCACGCCGATCACGCTGACCCGCGCACCGGCGAGCTCCTCCACGCGCCGCACGTAGGCCTGGGCATTGGCCGGGAGCTCCTCGAAGCGCCGGCAGGAGCTGATGTCCTCGAACCAGCCGGGCATCTCCTCGTAGACCGGCGTGGCGTGGTGGAACTCCGTCTGGGTCATCGGCATCTCGTCGTGCCGCACGCCGTCCACGTCGTAGGCCACGCAGATCGGCACGGTCTCCAGGCCCGACAGCACGTCGAGCTTGGTGAGGAAGAAGTCGGTGATGCCGTTGACCCGGCTGGCGTAGCGGGCGACGACGGCGTCGAACCAGCCGCAGCGCCGGTCGCGGCCGGTGGTCACGCCGACCTCCCCGCCCTGCTTGCGCAGGTACTCGCCCCACTGGTCGTGCAGCTCGGTCGGGAACGGACCGGAGCCCACCCGGGTCGTGTAGGCCTTCAGGATGCCGATCACCCGCTCGATCCGGGTGGGGCCGACGCCGGCGCCGACGGCCGCGCCACCGGCGGTCGGGTTCGAGGACGTCACGAACGGATAGGTGCCGTGGTCGACGTCGAGCAGCGTGCCCTGGGAGCCCTCCAGCAGCACCCACTCACCGGCGTCGAGGGCGTTGCCCAGCAGCAGCCGGGTGTCGACGATCCGGTGCTTGAGCGCCTCGGCGTAGCCGGCGTACTCCTCGACCACCTCGTCGACGTCGATGGCCCTGCGGTTGTAGACCTTGACCAGGATCTGGTTCTTCTCCTGCAGCGTGCCCTCGAGCTTCTGCCGCAGGATCGACAGGTCCAGCAGGTCCTGGGCGCGGATGCCCACCCGGGCGACCTTGTCGCCGTAGGCCGGGCCGATGCCGCGGCCGGTGGTGCCGATCTTGCGCTTGCCCAGGAACCGCTCCGAGACCCGGTCCAGCGCCCGGTGGTGCGGCATGATCAGGTGCGCGTCGGAGGAGATCACCAGCCGTGAGGTGTCCACCCCGCGCTCCTCGAGCCCGGCCAGCTCGCCGATGAGCACCTCGGGGTCGACGACGACGCCGTTGCCGATCACCGGGGTGCACCCCGGCGTGAGGATCCCCGAGGGGATCAGGTGCAGGGCGTACCGCTCGCCGTCCGGGGTGATCACGGTATGGCCGGCGTTGTTGCCGCCCTGGTAGCGGACGACGTAGGGGACGCGGCCGCCAAGCAGGTCCGTGGCCTTGCCCTTGCCCTCGTCGCCCCACTGGGCACCGATCAGCACGACTGCCGGCATCGGGGAGCTCTCCTCGCATCGCTGGTGTGCCACGCACCGGCAGGGCACCGGACAGGCCAGATGGCAGGGTATCCGCATGTCGGCTCGACGGTTCGACCTGCGCGGGTTGGCGCCCGGCCAGGGGCCCTCCCGCCGCCACGTCGCCTCGGTGGTCGACGTCGCCGAGGAGGTCGTCGTCCAGGGGCCGGTGCAGGCCCTGGCGGCGGTGCTTGCCCGGCTGTGGCGCACCGAACGGCTGCCCGCGGTCCCGGTCGGGTGGGAACCGGCGGACGACGCCGCCTCCCGCGGGCTGGCCCGCGCCCTCGCGCTGGGGACGGGCGCGGAGCGGGAGCTGCCCCTGGTCCGCGACGACCACGGCGGGGTGCTCCTGTCGGCCGGCCGGCTGGAGGCCGGCGGGGAGCCGGCCGTCGGCGTCCGCCGGGCGCTGGGCCGGCGGTTCGGTGCGCAGGCCCACCACGACGACGCCCGGGTCGCCGACGGCCTGATCACCCGGATCGACGTCCACCCGGACTGGACGGCGGTCGACTCCATCCGGGTCGCGGTGGTGACCCAGCCGCTGCGCCCGGTGCACCGCAGCTCCGGCCGGGCGCTGCAGGTGGCCTGCGACGCGGCCCGGGTGGTGCGCGACGGGGTGCCCCTGGACCGGGAGGTCACCCGCTGGACCTGGTACGCCGACAACCGGGTCCGCTGGCGGTTGCGCCCCTGACCGGAGGCGGGTGGTGGCACGCGGTGCCACCACGTCGCTCCCGGCCGCTGCCGTGTCCCACCGCTCGAGCGGCCCGCGCGGCCGCGGGCACCGGTGAAACCGAGCGGCTCCCGGCCTTCGGTGCTCCGGCGCCCCGGCCCAGCGCGGGCGCGCTGGTCGGCCTGGCCGCCGTCATCGGGGGCTGCCTGCTGACCGGCGGCTACGGCTCCACGCTCGGCGCCTCGTCGGGCGCACTGCTCTACGCCGTCGCCCGGGAGGGGATCACCCGGGCGGGCGGGGACCCGCGGTGGTTCCAGGTCGTCCTCGGCGTGCCGCTGCTGGCCAACGGCGTCATCCGGCAGCGGCTGAGGGCGGTGCCGCGCTCGTGACCAGCACCTCACCGGCCGGCGCACCGGGGCCCGACGGCGCCGCACCGCTGGTCGAGCTCCGGGAGGTCACCGTGCTGTCCGGTCTGCAGCGGCCCTCGGCGGGCGAGCTGCTGGTGGCCGGCCGGCCGGTGACCCACCTCGTCGCCGGGGGCGGCGAGCTGTCCCGGCTGACCGACTCGCTGCGCGCCGTGCGACCCACCCCGGGGGCGACCCGCCCCGGGTGCGGCGCACCCGGGGCGGACCACCTCAGCGGAAGACGCTGACGCCACCGGGCCCGACGAGCAGACCAACGACGATCAGCACGATCCCCCACAACAACTGCCTGCGCAGGATCGCGAAGATGCCAGCGACCACGAGCACGACAGCCAGGATCCAGAGCAACGTGACCATGGCGCCCCCTTCCTCGATGGGCTCGCCGAGTTGGCGGCCTGCCGGGGAACGTAGAGCCTGACGGCCTTCTTGCGGAGGTCCCTCGACCTCCCGGATGCAGCGGCGGCGGTCAGGCCGCCAGCGAGGGGTCGCAGTCGCGCAGCAACTCGGTGAGCCGTTCCTCCTCGGCCACTTCGCCGATCGCCTCGGCGGCCTTGGCCAACACCGTCACGCAGCGCAGGAACCCCTGGTTGGGGGTGTGCGACCACGGCACCGGGCCGAAGCCCTTCCAGCCGTTGCGGCGCAGCGCGTCCAGGCCACGGTGGTAGCCGGTGCGGGCATAGGCGTAGGCCTGGATCGTCGCGGCGCGGCCCTCGCCAGTGCTCGCCAGGGCGGTCTCGGCCAGCGCGGCCCAGGCCGCGCTGGAGGTCGGGTGCGCAGCGGCGACCTCAGCCGGGTCGGTCCCGGCGGCCAGCGCCGCGTCGGCCGCCTCGTCGGCCGGGAGCAGGGTGGCCGGCGGCTCGCCCAGCAGGTTGCGGTGTGAGTGCGTCATGTCAGCCAGCCTGGGACTGACCGGCGGACAACAGGTCCTCGCAGGCCCGGACGACCCGCTCGGCCATGCCGGTCTCGGCCAGCTTCATGTACGTCCGCGGGTCGTAGGCCTTCTTGACCCCGACCTCGCCGTCGACCTTCAGCACGCCGTCGTAGTTGCTGAACATGTGGCCGGCGATCTGCCGGGTGAAGGCGTACTGGGTGTCGGTGTCGACGTTCATCTTCACCACGCCGTAGGACAGCGCCTCACGGATGTCCTCCAGGTCCGACCCGGAACCGCCGTGGAACACCAGGTTGAAGGGCTTGGCACCCTCGCCCAGGCCGAACTCCTCGGCGACCACGGCCTGGCCCCGCTCGAGCACATCGGGGCGCAGCTTCACGTTGCCCGGCTTGTAGACCCCGTGCACGTTGCCGAAGGTCGCGGCCAGCAGGTAGACGCCCTTCTCCCCCAGGCCGACGGCCTGGGCGGTGCGGATGAAGTCACCGTCGGCGGTGTAGAGCTTCTCGTTGATCTCGTGGGCGACGCCGTCCTCCTCGCCACCGACGACGCCGATCTCCAGCTCCAGGACGATCTTGGCCGATGCGCACTTCTCGATGAGCTCCTGGGCGATCTCCAGGTTCTCGGTCAGCTCGATCGCCGAGCCGTCCCACATGTGCGACTGGAACAGCGGCGCCTGGCCGGCGTCCACCCGGTCCTGGGAGATCGCGATCAGCGGCCGGACGTAGCTGTCCAGCTTGTCCTTGGGGCAGTGGTCGGTGTGCAGCGCCACCTGCACCGGATAGCGCTCGGCCACCACGTGGGCGAACTCGGCCAGCGCCACCGCGCCGGTGACCATGTCCTTGACCCGGGTCCCCGAGGCGAACTCCGCGCCACCGGTGGAGAACTGGATGATCCCGTCGCTGCCGGCGTCGGCGAAGCCGCGCAGGGCCGCGTTGATCGTCTCCGACGACGTGCAGTTGATAGCCGGGTAGGCGAAGCCGCCTTCCTTCGCCCGGCTGATCATGTCGGCGTAGACCTCGGGGGTCGCGATGGGCATGCGGTGCACTCCTGGCGTCGGGGTCAGCTGCTCTGCTGGTGGTCAGTATCGCGTCGTCGGGGCCGGCGCGGGGCGCCAGGGCGTCGCGGGCCGGTCGGCTCAGCCCTGCTCGGTGCGGCCGACCGCCCGGGCGGCGACGGCCACCGGGTCGTAGACCGGTGAGAACGGCGGCGCGTAGGACAGGTCCGAGCCGGCCAGGTCCTCGGCGGTCATCCCCGCCCAGATAGCCGTGGCGAGCACGTCGATCCGCTTGCCCGAGCCCGGCCCGCCGACCACCTGCGCCCCCAGCAGCCGCCCGGAGCCGCACTCGCTGATCAGCTTGACGGCGATCTCCTCGGCACCGGGGTGGTACCCGGCCCGGGTGGTCGCCTCGATGGTGTCGGCGCGGTACTCGAATCCGGCCTCCTCGGCCTGGGTCGTGCACAGCCCGGTACGGCCGACCTCCAGCTCCCCGACCTTGGTCACCGCCGTCCCCAGCACGCCGGGGAAGCAGGTCGGTCGGCCGCCGATGACCGAGCCCACCACCCGGCCCTGCTTGTTGGCGTGGGTGCCCAGCGCGACGTGGGCGGCCTCGCCGGTGATCCGGGAGAAGGTCTGCGCGCAGTCGCCGGCGGCGAACACCTCCGGGTGGTCGCGGCAGCGCTGGCTGTGGTCGACCTCGATCGCCCCGGTCGTGCCCAGCGCCAGCCCGGCGTCAGCGGCCAGCGTCACCTCCGGGCCCATGCCCAACCCGAGGACGACGAGGTCGGCGTCGTAGCTGCCGACGTCGGTGCGCACCCCGCGGGCCCGGCCGGCGCGGTCGAGGAGGACCTCGCGGACCGCCTGGTCGGTGTGCACCGCCATCCCCATCGCCCGCAGCCCGGCGCAGACCCGCTCGCCCATGTCGGCGTCCAGCAGCTGCATCGGCAGCGGGTCGGCCAGGACGACGGTCACCTCCAGCCCCCGTCGCTGCAGCGCCTCGGCCATCTCCAGGCCGATGTAGCCCCCGCCGAGCACCAGCCCGCGCCGCGCGCCGGCGTCGACCGCGGCCCGGATGGCCGTACCGTCGTCCAGCCGGTGCACGCCGAACACGCCGGGCGCGTCCAGCCCGGGGACCGGTGGCCGCGCCGGCCGCCCGCCGGTGCCGATCACCAGGGCGTCGTAGCCGAACCGGGTGCCGGCCGCGGTGACCACGACACCCGCATCGAGGTCGATCCCCGCGGCCCGGGTGCCGGTGTGCACGGTGATCTCCCGGGCGGCGAACTCCGCCGCGGTGCGGGCGATCAGCCGCTCGCGGCCGGCGACCTGCCCGCCGACCCAGTAGGGGATGCCGCAGGCGGAGTAGGAGACGTCGCACCCCTGCTCCAGGACGACGATCTCCAGCTCCGCGGCGGGGCGGAGACGGCGCGCCTGGGCGGCGGCGGACATGCCCGCCGCGTCGCCGCCGATGACGACCAGGCGCTCGCGGGGTGCGCTCATGCCGGGAGTCTGGCAGGCGCGCAGGTGTTCACGCCCCGGCGAGCGCCCCGAGCGCACCCAGGTCGGCGCGGTGCGCGCGACGGAACAGCTTCCCCGGGTTGAGCAGGCCGGCCGGGTCCAGCGCGTCCTTGATCGCCTGGTGGACCGACAGCGAGACCGGGCCGATCTCGCGCTCCAGCCACTCGGCCTTCAGCGTGCCGACACCGTGCTCGCCGGTGATCGTGCCGCCGAGGGACAGCCCGAGCTCCAGGATGGCGTCGAAGGCGGCGAACGCGCGGGTCCGCTGTTCGGGGTCGGCGCCGTCGAAGACGATCGTGGGGTGCATGTTGCCGTCGCCGGCGTGCCCGACGACCCCGACGACCAGGTCCGCCCGGTCGGAGATCGCCACGCAGCCGTCGATGAAGGTGGCCACCTGGGAACGCGGGACGGCGACGTCGTCCAGCAGCAGACTGCTGCCCAGCCGCTCCAGCGCCGGCAGCGCCATGCGCCGGGCGGTCATCAGCAGGTCGCCCTCGGCCGGGTCCTCGGTGGAGTGGACGAAGTCGGCGCCGGCCTCCTCGCACAGCCGGGTGAGGGTGGCGATCTCCTCCGCGGCGGCCGCGCCGCCGCTGTCGGACTGGGCCAGCAGCAGCGCCGCGGCGTCGCGGTCCAGGTCGGCCTTCATCAGGTCGTCGACGGCGCGGATGCAGGTCCGGTCCATCACCTCGAGCATGCTGGGCACCAGTCCGCTGGTGACCACGGACTCGACGACCTGGCCGGTCTGCGCGCTGGTCGGGAAGCTGGCGACCAGGGTGACCGGCGGCGCCGGCGCCGGACGCAGCGCCAGAGTGGCCTCGGTGATCACGCCCAGGGTGCCCTCGGAACCGACGAACAGCCGGGTCAGGTCGTACCCGGCGACGCCCTTGACCGTGCGCCGGCCGGTGCGCAGCACCCGGCCGTCGGCGAGCACCACCTCGAGGCCGAGGACGTAGTCGGTGGTGACGCCGTACTTCACGCAGCACAGCCCGCCGGAGTTCACCGCCAGGTTGCCGCCGATCGTGCACCAGTCGTAGCTGGCCGGGTCCGGTGGGTAGAACAGCCCGGAGCCGCGGACGGCGTCCCGCAGCGTCTTGTTCACCACGCCCGGCTGGACGACGGCCAGCCGGTCGGCGGGTGCGACCTCCAGGACGGCGTCCATCCGGGTCAGCACCAGGGTGATGCAGCCGTCGATGGCGTTGGCCGCCCCGACCAGGCCGGAGCCGGCGCCGCGTGGGACCACGGGCACCCCGTGCCGGGAGGCCACCCGCATCACCGCGGCCACCTCCTCGGTGCTGCGCGGCAGGACCACGGCCGCCGGCAGGCCGGCCTCGGCCAGCATGGCCTGGTCACGGGCGTAGGCGGCCGTCACGTCAGGGTCGGTGAGCACGCTGTCCGGGCCCAGGGCGTCCTGGAGCTCGCGGACCCACGTCGTCGTGAGGCTGGTCACCCCCAGACGGTACGTGGCCGGCGGCGACGCGCCGGTGGATCCCGCCGATCACAGCGCGCGCCAAGCATCGGCACGTACCGTGCCCCCCGATGCTGATCGACGCGGCCCCGGCCTTCCTGGACCCCCAGTACCTGCTGAACGCCTTCGGGCTGATCGGCGTGCTGGTCATCGTGTTCGCCGAGACGGGGTTGCTCGTCGGGTTCTTCCTGCCGGGGGACTCGCTGCTGTTCACCGCCGGGCTGATCTCCGCCGGGGGCCTGGCCGGGATCACCCTGGCGCCGCTGTGGGTCCTGCTCGTCCTGATCCCGCTGGCCGCCATCGCCGGCAACCTGGTCGGCTACTGGATCGGCCACCGTGCCGGCCCCGCGGTGTTCAACCGGCCCGACTCGCGGTTCTTCAAGGCCGAGTACGTCGAGCAGGCACACTCGTTCTTCGAGCGCTACGGCGCCCGGACGATCCTGCTGGCGCGCTTCGTGCCGATCCTGCGCACCTTCGCCACCGTGATGGCCGGGGCCTCGCGGATGAACTTCCGGGTCTACGCGATCTACTCGGTGATCGGCGGCATCGCCTGGGGCGCCGGGGTGACCGCACTGGGCCACTGGCTGGGCCAGGTCCAGGTGATCCGGGACAACATCGAGCTGTTCGCCATCCTCATCGTGGTCATCTCGGTGCTGCCGATCGTGTTCGAGCTGCTGCGGGCCCGCCGGCGCAACCGTGGCGCCGACCCCGCCTGACCCCGGCCCGCCCGTCCTGGGATCTGGTCACCCGGGGTCAGGGGGGACGCCGCCGGTCAGGCGAGGTCGAGGTCGGCCAGGTCGAAGGCCGCGCGGTACTCGAAGCCGGCGGCCTCGACCGCCGCGCGACCGCCCCGGTCGACGATGACGGCGATGGCCACCACCTCCGCACCAGCCTCCTGCAGCGCCTCGGCCGCGGTCAGCGGGCTGCCGCCGGTGGTGGAGACGTCCTCGACCACGAGCGCCGCCCGGCCCTCGACGTCCGGGCCCTCGATGCGCCGCTGCAGGCCGTGCGCCTTCCCCTGCTTGCGCACCACGCAGGCGTCCAGGAAGCCCGCGCCGTCCGCGGCGGCGTGCAGCATCGCGGTGGCGACCGGGTCGGCACCGAGGGTGAGACCACCGACGACGTCGTAGCGCAGATCGCCGGTGAGCTGGCGCATCACCCGGCCCACCAGCGGAGCACCCTCGTGGTGCAGCGTCAGCCGGCGCATGTCGATGTACCAGTCGGCCTCGCGGCCGGAGGACAGCGTGACCTTCCCGTGCACCACGGCGAGCTCGGTGATGAGCTCGCGCAGCCGGTCGCGGTCGG
>JAOPUQ010000395.1 GCA_025963425.1 Modestobacter sp.
AAGGCGACCTCTCCCCCGTCGCCGCCCGGCTGCTGAGCCGCTCGCTGGGGCTGCGCGAGAAGTACGCCACCGACGTGATGACCCCGCGCACCCGGCTGTGGACGCTCAGCTCCAGCGCCACGGCCGCCGACGTCATAGACGCGGCCATCCGCTCGGGCAACTCCCGCTTCCCCGTCTACGGCGCCGACCTCGACGAGGTCACCGGCGTGGTGCACGTCAAGAACGCGGTCGCCGTCCCCGAGGCCGAGCGTGAGCAGCGCACCGCCGGCGAGCTGGCCGCCCCGGTGCTCGCCGTCCCCTCGTCACTGCGGCTGGACCCACTGCTGGACCTGCTTCGTGAGCAGGGCCTGCAGCTGGCGCTGGTCGTCGACGAGTGGGGCGCGACCCACGGCATCGTCACCCTCGAGGACATCGTCGAGGAGCTGGTCGGGGAGATCACCGACGAGACCGACCGCCCGCTCCGGCAGCTGCGGCGGGTCGACGGCGACGGCTGGGACGTCTCCGGCCTGCTGCGCCCCGACGAGGTGCGCGACCGCACCGGCATCGACGTCCCCGAGGGCCGCTACGAGACCGTCGCCGGCTTCGTCCTCGAGCGGCTCGGCCGACTGCCCGAGGAGGGCGACGCGGTGGAGGTGGGCGGGGTCCGGCTGACCGTCACCAGCGTCGAGGGACGGCGGGTGGCGCGGTTGCGGGCCCTGCCGCTGCCCGAGGACCGCGACGACGGCCCGGACGACGGCTCGGACGACGGCCGGCACGGCGACCCGGCAGCCGCCGCCGGCCGCGAGCGTGCGGCGGCGCAGGCGTGAGCGAGGTCGTGAGCCTCCTGGTGCTGGTCGCCCTCCTGCTGGGCAACGCCTTCTTCGTGGCCGCGGAGTTCGCCCTGGTCTCCGCGCGGGCCGACCAGATCGAGCCGCGCGCGGCTGCCGGGTCGGTGCGGGCGCGGAAGACCCTCGCCGCCATGCGCAACGTCTCGCAGATGATGGCCGGCGCGCAGCTGGGCATCACGCTGTGCTCGCTCGGCCTGGGCGCGGTCGGCGAGCCCGCGGTCGCGCACCTCATCGAGGCCCCGCTGGAGGCGGTCGGCGCACCGGAGGCCCTGCTGCACCCCGTGTCGCTGGTCGTCGCCCTGGCGCTGGTCACCGGGCTGCACATGGTGCTCGGCGAGATGGTGCCCAAGAACATCACCATCGCCGGCCCGGACCGCGCCGCCATCGCGCTGGGCCCGCCCCTCGCCGTGCTGGTGCGGCTGCTCAGGCCCTTCATCTGGTTCTTCAACGTGACCGCGAACGGCTTCGTGCGGTTGTTCGGCGTGCAGCCCACCGACGAGATCTCGGCAAGCTTCGACGAGTCGGAGATCCGCTCGATGATCAGCCAGTCGCGGCAGGAAGGGCTGCTGGGCAGCGAGGTCAGCGAGCTCGCGGCGGGTGCGCTCACCTTCGAGCAGCACGACGCCCGCTCCGTGATGCTGTCCCCCGACTCGCTCATCACCGTGCCGCGGCACTCCACCCCCCGGGACCTGGAGGGCGTGGTCGCCGAGCACGGCTTCAGCCGCTACCCGATGCGCGCGGCCGACGGCACGCTGGCGGGGTACGTGCACGTGAAGGACGTGCTGGGCTCCGGGCCGACGTCCCGGGAGCAGCCGGTGCCCGACCGGGCGGTCAACCCCTTCGTCGACTTCTCCCCCGACGAGCCGCTGCCGGAGGTGCTGCAGGCCATGCGCCGCTCCGGGTCACATCTGGGCCGGGTCGTCGCCGGCGGCGAGCTGCTGGGCCTGGTCGCGCTGGAGGACGTGCTGGAGAGGCTGATCGGCGACGTCCGCGACGCCGCCGTCGAGGGCCGGGGCCAGGCGCTGGCCGGGACCGGGCCCGGGACCGTCCCGCGGTCGGGGGCGGGCGCCGGGGGAAGATGAGCCGGTGAGCGCCCAGCCGACCCCTGCCACCGCCCTGCCCCCCGAGGTCACCGCCCGGTGGCAGGCGCGCTTCCGTGCCCCGCGGGTCAGCCTGCCCGACTGGGCCGAGGACGCCCCGCAGCGCTGCCTGTACGCCTCCGACGTCAGCGGCGTCGTCGAGCAGTACGCCTGGGACCGCGACACCGACACCCACCGCCAGGTCACCGACCGGCCCAACGGCACGGGGTACGGGACGCTCAGCCCGGACGGCGAGACGATCTGGTGGTTCGCCGACACCGACGGCGACGAGTTCGGCGTCTGGCGCACCCAGCCGTTCGGGGGCGGCGACGACGCGGTCCCCCTCCCCGAGGTGGCGGCCGCCTACCCCGCCGGGCTGGAGATCGGGCGCACCATGGTCGCGGTCGGCCGGTCCACCGACGCCGGCAGCGAGCTGTGGCTCGCACCCGCCGGCGGCACCCCGTCGGTCTTCTACTCCAGCCCGGACACCGCCGGCGTCGACGCGCTGTCGCACGACGACGCGCTGCTCGTCTTCTCCCACTCCGAGCACGGCGACCCGCGCTACCCCGCGCTGCGGGTGCTGCGCACCGCCGACCGTTCCGTGGTCGCCGACAAGTGGGACGGCGAGGGCCGTGGGCTGCACGCGCTCGCCTTCGCCCCGCGGCCGGGCGACACCCGGCTGCTGGTGGGCCACGAGCGCCGCGGCCGGGAGGAGCTGCTGGTCTGGGACGTCGTCAGCGGCCAGGAGACCGAGCTGGTGCTCGACCTGCCCGGGGACGTGACCGCCGGCTGGTACCCCGACGGCACCGCCCTGCTGGTCGGGCACGACACCGCTGCCCGCAGCGAGCTGTACCGCTACGACCTGGTCACCGGGACGCTGGAGGCGCTGGACACCCCGTGCGGCGTCGTCCGCGGCGCCACCGCCCGCCCCGACGGCAGCGTGGAGCTGGCCTGGTCGTCGTCCGAGCGGCCGCCGGTGATCCGCCGCGCCGACGGTCCCGTCGTCCTGGCCGCCCCCGGCGACGAGCCGCCGGCCGCGTACCCGGTCGAGGACCGCTGGGTGACCGGCCCCGGCGGCGACGTGCACGCCCTGCTGGTCCGCCCGGCCGGGCCGGCGCCGTACGCGACGGCGTTCCTGGTGCACGGCGGTCCGGAGGCGCAGGACGACGACTCCTACCGTGCCCGCCGAGCGGCCTACGTCGACGCCGGGTACGCCGTGGTGCACGTGAACTACCGCGGGTCCAGCGGGTACGGCAGCGAATGGCGGGACGCACTGACCGGCCGGCCCGGGCTCACCGAGCTCGAGGACGTCGCCGCGGTCTACGACGCGCTGGTCGCCGAGGGCGTGGTCGACCCGGCCCGCACGATCCTGTCCGGCGGCTCGTGGGGCGGGTTCCTCACGCTGCTCGGCCTGGGCACCCAGGCCGAGCGCTGGACCGCGGGCATCGCCGAGGTCCCGGTGGCCGACTACCTGGCCGCCTACGAGGACGAGATGGAGGGCCTGCGGGCCTACGACCGGGCGCTGTTCGGCGGCTCACCGGAAGAGGTGCACGACGTCTACGTCCGCTCCTCACCGCTGACCTACGTCGACGCGGTGGCCGCGCCGGTGCTCGTCGTCGCCGGGGCCAACGACCCGCGCTGCCCGATCCGGCAGATCGACAACTACCTGGCGGCGCTGGGCGAGCGGGGCAAGCCGCACGAGGTCTACCGCTTCGACGCCGGGCACGGGTCGCTGGTGGTCGAGGAGACGATCCGCCAGGTGGAGGCGGCGCTCTCCTTCGCTCTCCGCCACGTGCCCCCGCGCACCTGACCGGGTTCCCGGGCGCGGATCGGGAGGACGACCACCAGCACCAGGAGCGCCACCACGTAGGTGTCATGCTTCAGGACCCCCGCCAGGTCGCCGCCGGGCCGGGTCACCGCGTGCGGGTCGTAGCACCAGATCAGCGCCGCGACGAGGACGGCGAGGGCCGCCCATCGGATCGCTCCGGCGACGCGGGCCGCCGCCGGTTCCTGCGCGCGCAGGAACCGTGGCGTAGCCCCGGGGAACCTGGATCCCGCCGTGACGTCGAGCAGCACCACGACCGCCGGGACGACCCACACGAGGTGGTGGGACCAGGAGATCGGGCTGACCAGGCAGCCGGCCAGCCCGGTCAGGGTGACGCCGACGAGTTCGTCGCCCTGCGCGAATGCACGCACCGCCCGCCACATCGCGAGCACGAGGACCCCGCCGGCCAACAGGAGCCACACCACGGAGCTGGGACGTCCAGGGTCGGCCAGCCGGGCCAGCATGCCCAGCACCGACTGGTTGTTGGGGCTGTCCAGGCTCCCGACGCGGGACGTCTGCCACACCTCGTGCGCCCAGTACTGCACCGACGTCCAGGGCGCGACTGCGAACGCGGCCGCCGTGGCAGCCAGGAACGTCCCCACCGCCGTCAGCGCGGGCCGCCACCGCCGGGTGAGCAGCAGGTAGAGCACGAACACCGCGGGCGTGAGCTTCACCGCCGCTGCCAGCCCGATGCCGACACCTGCCCACCCGCGGCCGCCCCGGAGGGCGATCACGTCGGCGAACACGAGTGCGGCGATGAACAGGTTCACGTTCCCCTCGCCGATCGTCTCCCGGACCGGCTCCAGCAGGTAGACCACGGGGATCGAGAGGCCCACCGCGAACCAGGGCGTCCACCCCGCCCGCCGCGCGACGGGGGCCACGAGCCACCAGGTGCCCACGACGACGACGGCGCCCGAGGCGACCGTGACCAGGACCATGGCCACCGGTTGGCTGACCGCCGTGAGCGGCGTCATGAGCAGGGCGGCGAACGGTGGATAGGTGAAGCCGTACCGGCTGTGCGGCTTGGCGTAGGAGTACAGCGGATTGCCGTCCAGCCACCAGTCGACCGCGTCGCGATAGACGGTCAGGTCGAAGAAGTGGTGCCTGGACGGGTAGGGGAGCTGGCGCACGAGGAACGCGGCGGCGACGACGGCGATGCAGACGGTCGCGACCTGGACGGCGACGAGCCGGCCCGGGTGTGGGAAGGGACCCCGCTGGGCCGGCGACCACCGCATCGGACCACCCTCACGGGCCGTTCGGGGCGGCCCTGCCAGGGACTCTAGGTGCCCGGCGCGGCCACCGTCGAGAGGGCGAGGGGGTCAGCGGCGGGATGCGGCGATCAGCTCGGCGATCTGCACGGTGTTCAGCGCAGCACCCTTGCGCAGGTTGTCGTTGCTCACGAACAGCGCCAGCCCGCGGCCCTCGGGGGCGCCGGGGTCCTGCCGGATGCGACCCACGTAGCTCGGGTCGCGGCCGGCGGCCTGCAGCGGGTTGGGGACGTCGGAGAGCTCCACCCCGGGTGCGGCGGCGAGCAGCTCGGTGGCCCGCTCGACGGACAGCGGGCGGGCGAACTCGACGTTCAGCGACAGCGAGTGCCCGGTGAAGACCGGCACCCGGACGCAGGTACCCGACACCAGCAGGTCCGGGATGCCGAGGATCTTGCGGGTCTCGTTGCGGAGCTTCTGCTCCTCGTCGGTCTCGAAGGAGCCGTCGTCGACGATCGAGCCGGCCATCGGCAG
>JAOPUQ010000435.1 GCA_025963425.1 Modestobacter sp.
GCGCCTCGGCAGCCGGGGCGGACGCCGCGGCGGCGATCGCCTGGTCGGCCGCCTGCTGCGCGGCGGCAGCGGCCTCGCGAGCCGGGGCCGCCTCCTGCTGAGCCTGAGCGACTGTCTGGCGCGCGCCTTCCAGCTCGTCGCGCGAGGCGGCGATCTGGTTCTCGAGCGCGACGATCTGCTCGGACAGCGCGCTGTTGGTCTGCTGGAGCGACTGGATCGCCGCGGCGTCCTGCTCGCTGCCGCCGTCACTCGGCTCGACCGGCGCAGGCGGGGCAATGCCCGCGCGCATCTGGCTGTTCTCCTCGATCAGCTTCGCAAGCTCGATCTCGATGAGGTCGAGGAACGCGTCGACCTCTTCCTCGTCGTAGCCGCGCTTGCCGATCGGTGGCTTCTTGAACGCCACATTGTGGACGTCCGCAGGAGTCAGCGGCATCGGGTTCACCTCAGTTGTGTCGGCCGTTCCGGATTGACGCCCGAAACAGAATCGGCTTGAGCAACGGTCACTCGGCGCAGTAGATGGGGCCGTCCTCAGACGGCGATAGTGCCCCCGACTCAGACCCCGTGCGACCGATGACCGGTACGGATGATGCAGGTGTGTCGTTGCCTAACGCAAGCCGAGCGACGCGCGCCCGGCCTGTGGAACGGTCAGCTACTGCGCGAAGCCCACAAAGAATCCGCGCAGGATGATCAGGAACAGCAGCAGAATCAAGACGCTCACATCGAGGCTTACCCCGCCGAGCCGCAAAGGCGGCACCAATCGGCGAAGCAGCTTGATCGGCGGATCGGTGGTGGAGTACACCACCTCGATGCCGACCGCGGCCGCCCCGGACGGCCACCACTGCCGAGCGAAGCTGCGGGTCGTCTCGATGACGATCCGCGCCAGCACGAGCAGCCAGTACACGAGCACGACAAATGCGAGGATCAGCCAGAACAGCCGCATTGCAACCTCGTCGTTGAGTCCACTGCGTCAGGGTACTGGGTCGCCCTGGCCGGGAGCGGACCCCCACGCCGGGCGGCCGTGATTCCCGCGGACTTGTGCCGATTGCCGCAGCTGGCTGCGACTCGCTGCCGGGCCGAGGATCAGCTCTGGTTGAAGAAGCCGCTCTCGACGATGCGGGCCTTGTCCTCGGCGGTGACCGACACATTCTGCGGGCTGAGCAGGAACACCTTGGCCGTGACGCGCTCGATACTACCGTGCAGTCCGAAGGACAGGCCGGCCGCGAAGTCGACGAGGCGCTTGGCGTCCGCGTCGTCCATCTCGGTCAGGTTCATGATCACCGGCAGGCCCTCGCGGAAGCGCTCACCGATGGTGCGGGCCTCGTTGTAGGTGCGCGGGTGCAGGGTGGTTATCCGTTACGGCTTGGGCGCCGGCGGAGCCGGCGCGGGGGCCGGCGTCGCCGCGACGGGCTCACGCACCGCCAGCCCGGCCGCGGCAGCGGAGCCGGCGCCCAGCCGGGTCGAGCCGGAGCCGGCCGACGCCGTCGCCGAGGGTCCCGCGGCCAGCCCCAGGGATCGCGCGGCCATCGGACGACGGGTCAGCGGTGCGGGCTCGGGCCCGACGGCCGGCGGCTCGACGGGCTCGTCGTAGCCGGTGGCGACGTAGCCGTCCGCCGGGTAGTCGGCCTCGTGGTAGCCGGCGTCGGCGTACCGGCTGTCGGTCCCTCCGTCGTCGAACTCGGCTGCCGCGGCGTACCGGTCGTAACCGCGGTCGTCGAAGTCGGACTGCCGGGCGGCGTACCTTTCGTAGCCCGTCCGGGCCTCGTCGTCCTCGACGAGGCCGAGGTAGACCCCCATCTTTCGCATGGCTCCGGCCATCGGACGTCTCCCTCTGGTCTCGTCGTCGACTCTTCGCCGCATCGATCTGGTGGAACGGGTGGGACTCGTGTGACGGGTGGTCACTCGTCCCGGTCGGAGGCTAGGGCGCGGGAGCCGAACAAAGCGGTTCCGACACGCACCACAGTGGCACCAGCTGTCACAGCAGCCTCCAGGTCGGCGCTCATGCCTGCCGATAACTCCCTGGCGTCGGGGTGGTCGGCGCGGACCCGGGCGGCGACGGCGGCCAGCCGGGCGAACGCGGGCGCGGGGTCCTCGCCCCGGGGGGCCACGGCCATGAGCCCCTGCAGGCGCAGCCCTTCGCTGCCGGCCACGGTGTCGGCCAGCGCGGGCACCTCCGCCGGCGGCACACCGCCGCGGGCGCCGTCCCGGCCCGGCGGTCCGCCCAGATCGACCTGGACGTAGACGTCGAGCACCCGCTGCTCGGTCTGGGCCGCACGGGCCAGGGCCAGCGCCAGCGGCGCCCGGTCGACCGAGTGCACCACCGCGCCGAGCCGGACGGCGGCGGCGGCCTTGTTGCGCTGCAACTGGCCGACCAGGTGCCACACCAGCTCGCCGGGGTCCACGCCGGGCGGCGGGTCGGCCATCAGGTCGGCGGCCTTGCCGGCCAGCTCCTGCACACGGTTCTCGGCGAACTCCCGCTGCCCCAGCGCCGCCATCGCCCGGACGTCCTCGGCGGGCCAGGTCTTGCTGACCGCCAGCAGCCGGACCCCGCCCGGGTCGCGGCCCGCGGCCCGGGCGGCGTCGGCGATGCGCGCTCGGACGGCGCGCAGGTTCTCCTCGAGCCGGTCCACGGACGGCGATGATGCCCTGCCCGCGCCTGGTCCGCTCAGCCGAGCCAGACGACACCGGCCTGCCGACCGGTGACGCCGTCCCGCCGGTGGCTGAACAACCGACGGTCCTCCACGGTGCAGCGGGGGTCGTGCACGACCTGGCCGACGCCCGCGCCGCGCAGCATCTCCGCGATCCCGGCCCGCAGGTCCAGGCCCGGCGTGCCCGTGCGGGTGCGCACGGCGCTGGCCGGCGCCACCCGCGCGACCTCGGCCTGCATGGCCTGCGGCACCTCGTAGTCGGCCCCGCAGACCGCCGGGCCGAGCAGCGCCTCGACGTCGCCGGGGCGCGAGCCCAGGCGGGTCATCGCGGCCAGGGTCGCGGGGACGACGCCACGCCGCACGCCCTCCCGGCCGGCGTGCACCGCGGCCACCACGCCGGCGACCGGGTCGACCAGCAGCACCGGCACGCAGTCGGCGACCAGGACGCACAGCACCAGACCCGGGGTGGCGGTGACGAGCGCGTCCACGTCGGCCACCGGGTTCTCGTCGGCGTCCTCGATCACGGCAACCCCGGTGCCGTGCACCTGGGTCATCCAGACCACCGAGGCCCCGGGCACGCCGATCTCGTGGGCCAGCCGATCCCGGTTGGCGGCCACCGCGGCCGGGTCGTCACCGACGTGGTCGGCGAGGTTGAAGGAGTCGTACGGGGACACCGAACGGCCGCCCCGCCGGTCGGTGACGACCCGTCGTGGCCGCACCGCCGGCGGAGCGGCCGGTCGTGGTGTCACTGCCTCAGCGCTGCCGGGTCACTGGCCGCGCGGTCACTGGCTGCGGAGGAACTCGGGGATGTCCAGCTCCTCCTCGAAGTCCTCCGACGCCAGCGGACGGCGGCTGCCGTTCCCCGGGCCGGGGATCGGCGGCAGCGGCGGAACCGTGATGCCACCGCCCTGAGCGCCGGGCTGGCCGGGCCGCGGCGCCGACGGCACCGCGGGAGCCGCGGCCCGCGGGTCGGGCTGGCTGACCAGCCGCTCACCGGTCTGGGCCGGCATGGCCGGGCGCACCGGCGGGGCAGCCTGTGCCGCGACCGGGGCAGCGGGCGCGGCGGCGGTGACCGCGCTGGGCTGCCCGTCCCGCCGGTTGCCCGGCTTGCCGCTGTCGAAGCCGGCGGCGATGACGGTCACCCGCACCTCGTCGCCGAGCGCGTCGTCGATGACGGCACCGAAGATGATGTTCGCGTCCGGGTGCGCGGCGTCGGAGACCAGCGAGGCAGCCTCGTTGATCTCGAACAGGCCCAGGTCCGACCCACCGGAGATCGACAGCAGGACGCCGTGGGCGCCCTCCATCGAGGCCTCCAGCAGCGGGCTGGCGATCGCCTGCTCGGCGGCCAGCAGCGCACGGTTGTCACCGCGGGCGCTGCCGATGCCCATCA
>JAOPUQ010000279.1 GCA_025963425.1 Modestobacter sp.
GCGCCGGGGATGATCGCCGACCTCATCGTCGTCGACGGTGACCCGGTCGCCGACATCCGCGTGCTGCAGCGCCGCGAGTGCATCCAGACGGTCGTCCAGGACGGCGCGGTCGTGGTCTTCGACGAGGAGAAGGTCGCCCGTTCCTGGCCGCACGAGCGCGGCATGGGCTACTCCATCGGCGATCTGACCTACGACGTCGTGCACGGCCGGGTCGACCCGGCCGACCCGGCGAACTCCGCGGCGGCCGACGGTGTCGAGGTGCACGACCTGGACACCTCCGAGGAGGCCCAGGACCTGGTCTCGGCCCTCACGCACCGGGAGACGGGCGCCCGGGTCATGGACTGACCACCGCGCCCCACGGCCCGCACCTGCCCCGCCCCCGACCCGCGCGACGACGCGCGCCACCGCCGGCTTCCCCCCGGCACCGCACGGCTCCACCCGGCACCGACGCCCGCTCCCCCTGCACCCCCATCCCGTCAGACGGAGGCACCTGTGGCTACGAGTGAAGACATGTCCGGCTCGCCAGACCCCGGGAGAACGTCCCTGGACGACTTCGACGACGACCTGGAACTGGTCAACGAGAAGCCACTCTCCTGGTTCGACGTATCAGCCATGGGCACCGGCGAGATGCTGTTCACGGCCGGCTGGGCCTGGATCATGTTCATCGCCAGCGGCTACGGCATCAAGTGGACCCTGATCGGGTTCGTCGCCGGCGCGGTGGTCATCAACATCGCGTGGTGGCTGTACCGGGAGATGATCACGGCGGTCCCGGAACCGGGGTCCATCCAGTCCTACGGCCGAGAAGCCGGGCTCTTCTCCCTCGGCACCTCGTACTTCATCCTCTACGCCCCCGTCTACGGGGCGTTCATGTGGCTGGAACTGTTGATCGCCGAGGGGCTGCTGTCGCTGCTCTTCCCGGGCGCACCCGTGGAGATCTGGCCGTATGTGGTGATCATCCCGGTGGTGGCGCTGAACCTGCTGGGTCACCAGATCACCGGCAAGGTGCAGGCCGCCCTCGTGGTGGTCACGCTGGTAGGGGACATCGTCCTGGCAGTCGGCGTCTGGTGGATCTTCGCCGACAGTGGCTACTGGACGGAGAACTGGGAGTCTCCCACCCCGATCACCTGGCTGACCCTGTTCACCGTCGGAGGCCTCTGGCTGGGGATCATGGCCGGCATCCTCGAGGTGCAGCAGGTGCTGGTCGACGAGTGGTCGGGGTTCACGAAGTCTCGTGACGTCGGTCTGCTCTCCGCGGCGTGGCAGCTGTGGATCCGCCAGTTGCCGCTGGCCTTCGGCATCCTCGCGAGCGCTCCGATCGCGGCGCTCATCCTGATGCCGGTGCCGACTGTGGGGATCGTGCAGGAGCGGCTGGGAGCGGCCACCACACACCCGCTGTTCTACCTCGCCCTGGCCACGATGCTGATCGCCACCTACACCACGCTCAGCGTGTTCTTCATGGCCATGGGGAAGATCGTGGCGCTCTACGCCCAGCAGGGCGCCCTGCCGCGGGTCATCGGGCGCTACTCCTCCCGTTCGGTGCCGTGGGTGGCCATCCTCGTGCTCTCCGTCTTCACCCTGATCGGCGTCTACTGGCGGGACTTCAACTTCATCGTGCACATGCTCTCGATGTGGTCGGCGACGTTGTACTTCCTGATCGCGCTCTTCTTCATCCGGATGCGGGCCCGCAAGGACCTCGACCGGCCGCTGACGGTGCGGTACGGCCTGCCGCTCGCGGTGTTCCTGCTCGGGTACACGGCTCTGATCGCCCTCGGCATCACGGTCCTGGACTGGAAGGCCGCGGTCGTCTGGTTCGCACTCGTCGCAGTCGTCACGGCGTACGACAAGTTCGTCGTGCCGCGGACCAAGCGCGGCGGTCACTACCGGGCCCAGGTCATGCGCCAGCGCACGGACGCCACGCGGCTCTAGCCGCCGGGCGTGCAGGAGGCCGCCGCGACGCCCCTCCCATCGCTCGACCACCGCCGCGTCCGCGGTGTCCTCCCACCGCGGACGCGGCACCTCATGGAGTCTCGATCGGAAGGACGAAGCACGTGAGCAACGCAAGGCATGCAGAGATCGCCGGCGCCGGACTCGGTGGCCTGGCCAGCAGCATCGCGCTGGCCCAGCGGGGATGGACCGTCCGGGTGCACGAGCGCTCGGACACGTTGCGGATGTTCGGTGCCGGGATCTGGTTGTGGGAGAACGGCCTCCGTTCGCTGGCCGCCCTCGGCGTGGAGGCCGAGGCCACCAAGCGGGCGCGCCGGATCGAGACCCTCGTCGCCCGCGATGACCGCGGCCGCGCCCTCATGCACCGCACGTTCGGTGACAAGGACCGGATGATGCTGCCGCCGCGGGCCGACCTCTACGACGCGCTGATCGCCCGGGCCGCCGAGCTGGACGTCGAGATCGTCACCAGCTCCCCTGCGGTGGCCGCCCGGCCGAACGGGGAGCTCGAGCTCGAGAACGGCAAGGTCATGACCGCCGACCTGGTGGTCGCGGCCGACGGCGTCTTCTCCCGGGTCCGCGAGTCGCTGCTGCTCACCCGTCGGGTCGACTACCTCGACGAGGGCTACACACGGCTGCTGATCCCCCGCCGGGAGGGCGACCCGGCCACCGAGATCACCGAGTACTGGAGCGGCTCGCGCCGGCTGCTCTACGACCCGTGCACCGACGAGCTCAACTACGTCTGCCTGTGCTGCAACGTCGACGACGTCGCCGGCCGCCAGGTGCCGGTGGACAAGGAGACCTGGCTGGCCTCCTTCCCCGAGCTCGGCGACATCATCGAGCGCATCGACGAGGTGGGGCGCTGGGACCGGGCGATGCGGGTCACCTGCCGGGACTGGTCGCGCGGGCGGGCCGTGCTGGTCGGGGACGCCGCCCACGGCCAGCCGCCGAACCTCGGCCAGGGCGCCAACCTCACCTTCCAGAACGCCGTGTCGCTGGCCGAGTACCTCGACCGCGGAACCGACGTCGCCGCGTCGCTGGTGGCCTGGGAGAAGGCCGAACGCCCGCTCACCGACCACGTGCAGAAGTGGACCGACCTCTACGGACGGGTGGCCAGCGCCTGGCCCGACCGCTTCGCCGACCGGCGCAGCCAGTTCCTGGAGACCGCGACCAAGCTGCCCTGGATCGACCGCCAGCTCAACCGCGCCGCCCGGCACGTCCCGGTGGGTGCCGACCAGCCCGCCGCCGTCTGACCCGACCGCCCACCCATCGCAGGGAGAGACATGAGCCAGGTGCAGGACTCGACCGGCAAGCAGTACATCCCGCGTCCCGAGGCGCTGAGCACGGAGTACCTCCGCGACATCCTCGACGAGTACTACATGTCGAAGTGGAACCCGAACAAGGACACCGTGGGCGCGGTCGTGAAGTGGAAGGACTGGCCGCTGGTCGTCCGGATGCCCGACGTGAAGAAGGACTTCACGATCCACATCGACAACGGCGTCGTCCAGTCGGTGAGCGTCGGGCTGCCCGAACGCCCGCGGATCCTCTGCGTGATGCTCGCCGAGACGATGCAGCGGATCTACTACGACGAGACCACCGCGGCCATCGAGTCGATCGCCGGGCGCATCAAGATCCGCGGCAACGAGGTCGAGCGTCGCCGGCTGCTCGCTGCCATCTCCTTCCTCACCTGGTGACCACCGGCACGACCGAAGGGCTCCCGTCATGACCCAGGCACCACCCCGCCCCGCCGCCACCCAGCCCGCCGCCACCCAGCCCGCCAAGCTGGTCGGCCAGTCCGTGCCGCGCAAGGAGGACCTGGCGCTGCTCACCGGCACGGCCCGCTTCATCGACGACATCACGCTGCCCGGCATGCTGTACGCCAAGATCCTGCGCAGCCCGGTGGCGCACGCCCGGGTGCGCTCGATCGACACCTCACGGGCCCGGCAGATGCCCGGCGTGGTCGATGTCCTGTGCGGGGCCGACCTGGTCGGGAAGGTCAAGCCGTGGGGCGACCTGATGCAGGACCTGCTGGTCGGCGACCACACCCCGTTCGCCGTGGACAAGGTGCTGTACGAGGGCCAGGAACTCGCGGCCGTGGTCGCCGAGACCAAGTACCAGGCGATGGACGCCCTGGAGGCGATCGTCGTCGACCTCGAGGAGCTGCCGGCCCTGGTCGACCCGGAGGAGGCGATGGCCCCCGGTGCCGGGCTGATCCAGGAGGGCATCACCTACGAGTTCGGCGAGGGCAACATCTTCGACCG
>JAOPUQ010000287.1 GCA_025963425.1 Modestobacter sp.
TCCACACCACGTTCCAGCAGACGATTGCGGCGACCGGCCGGTTGTCCTCGACCGACCCGAACCTGCAGAACATCCCGATCCGCAGCGCGGAGGGCCGCCGCATCCGGCAGGCCTTCGTCGTCGGGGCGGGGTTCGAGTCGCTGATGACGGCTGACTACAGCCAGATCGAGATGCGGATCATGGCGCACCTGTCGGAGGACGCCGGCCTCATCGAGGCCTTCACGTCCGGGGAGGACCTGCACTCCTTCGTCGCCTCACGGGCGTTCAGCATCCCGATCGAGGACGTCGACCCGGAGATGCGCCGGCGGATCAAGGCGATGAGCTACGGCCTGGCCTACGGGTTGAGCGCCTACGGGCTGGCCCAGCAGCTGCGGATCACCCCGGAGGAGGCGCGCGGTCAGATGCACGCCTACTTCGAGCGTTTCGGCGGGATCCGCGACTACCTCGACGGTGTGGTCGACGACGCCCGGCAGACCGGCTACACGGAGACGACGCTGGGTCGCCGGCGCTACCTGCCCGACCTGACCAGCGACAACCGGCAGCGCCGTGAGATGGCCGAGCGGATGGCGCTCAACGCCCCCATCCAGGGCTCGGCCGCCGACGTGATCAAGGTGGCGATGCTCGACGTGGAGAAGGCGATCGCCGCCGAGGGGCTGAACTCGCGGATGCTCCTGCAGGTGC
Source organism: Modestobacter sp. (assembly GCA_025963425.1). Classification (GTDB taxonomy): domain Bacteria; phylum Actinomycetota; class Actinomycetes; order Mycobacteriales; family Geodermatophilaceae; genus Modestobacter. Next base: position 682 of record JAOPUQ010000287.1, read on the forward strand.
ACGACGAACTGGTGCTCGAGGTGGCCCCGGGGGAGCGCGGGGCGCTGGAGGCGCTGGTGCGCCGGGAGATGGCCGGTGCCGCGCAGCTGTCGGTGCCGCTGGAGGTCTCCGTCGGGTTCGGCGCCAGCTGGGACGACGCCGCGCACTGAGTCACTGCGATCCTGGCGGACCGCACCGCGGCCACGTGCCGTCCCCGTCCAGTGCAGCCCCTGCGTCGCGCCTGCCCGGGGCCCTCCGGGCCCCACTCGGCACGACAGGCACCCGGGGTGGGCCACCTTGACGGCCGCCCGGGGCTCTGGCTGGATCACCGGGGTCACCTCACCCCCGCGCGCCGAGGAGCCCGATGCGGTACCCGACGGAGCCGTCCCGGACAGCGAGCACGGCGCCGGCGGTGGGCGAGCAGTGACGCCGACCTTCGCGACGCCGCGGATCGAGCGCACCCGTGGCCCCGGCGGCCGGCTGCTGCTGCGGTCGGCGGAGCCGCTGGCCGCGCACCCGGTCAGCGTGGTGCACGACTTCCGGGCGCACAGCGAGGCGCATCCCGACCGGCTGCTGGTCGCCGAGCGCATGGGCGAGGACTGGGCGCAGCTCTCCTGGGGAGAGGTGCGGCAGCAGGCCGACCGGCTCGCCCAGGGTCTCCTGGACCGGGGGCTGGCCGACCGGCCGGTGCTGGTGCTCTCCGGCAACAGCCGGCTGCACCTCCTGGTCACGCTGGCCGCGCTGACCCTGGGCGTGCCGGTCGTGCCCACCAGCGTCGCCTACGCCCTGCAGAGCAGGGACCACGCCGAGCTGCGGGCGATGGCCGAGCTCGTCGACCCCGGCCTGATCGTGGCCGAGGACGCGTCCTTCTCCCACGCGGTCGCCGCGGTGGCCACCGGCCGGACGGTGCTCAGCCGGGACGGTGACCTCCCGGGTGCGCTGCGCCCCGAGGACCTCGCCGCCGACCCGACTCCCGAGGTGGACCGGAGGTGCACGGGCCTGCAGCCCGGGACGGTCGCCAAGATCCTGTTCACCTCCGGCTCGACCGGGACCCCCAAGGGCGTGGTCACCACCCACGGCATGCTCGCGGCGAACCAGCAGCAGATGCTGCAGGCCTGGCCCTTCCTCGAGTCCGAGCCGCCCGTGCTGCTGGACTGGCTGCCCTGGAGCCACACCTTCGGAGGCAACTTCTGCCTCGGGCTCGTGCTGACCCGCGGCGGCTCGATGTGGATCGACGACGGCCGGCCCGCGCCGGCGCTGATCGGGCGGACGGTGCGCAACCTCGCCGACGTCCGGCCCACGGTGTACCTCAACGTCCCGGCGGGCTACGCCGCGCTGCTGCCCCACCTCGAACGGGACCCGGCCGCGGCCCGGGCGTTCCTCGGGCGGCTCAGGATCGGCTTCTTCGCCGCCGCCGCGCTGCCGCAGCAGCTGTGGGACCGGCTGGCGTCACTCGCCCGCGTCCACGGCTCGACCATGCAGATGACCACGGCGTGGGGACTGACCGAGACCTCGCCGGCGGCGACGGCGGCGCACTTCCCGATCACCCGCAGCGACGTCCTCGGCGTGCCGCTGCCCGGACTCGAGCTGGCCCTCGTGCCGGTCGGGGAGAAGACCGAGGTGCGCGTCCGGGGGGCCAACGTCACGCCCGGCTACCACCGCCGTCCCGACCTCACCGCGGCCGCGTTCGACGAGGACGGGTTCTTCCGCACCGGTGACGCCGTCGAGTTCGCCGACCCCGACGACGTGGCCGCGGGGCTGGTGTTCCGCGGCCGGATCGCCGAGGACTTCAAGCTGATGAGCGGCACCTTCGTCAGCGTCGGCACGCTGCGCCCCAGGCTGCTGTCGGCGGCGCAGGGCCTGCTCACCGACGCGGTCATCTGCGGGCAGGACGGGCCCTGCGTCACCGCGATGGTCTGGCTGCACCCCGACTCCGCCGGGCGCTGCGACGCCGCCGGCGTCCCCGAGGAGTCCCTGCGCGACGAACTCGCCGCCACGATGGAGCGGCTGGCCGCCGAGGGCGGGGGGCAGTCCCAGTGCGTCGAGCGGGTGGTCGTGCTGGGCGAGCCGCCGCAGCTGGATGCCGGCGAGATCACCGACAAGGGATACGTCAACCAACGAGCCGTCCGGGAGCGTCGTGCCGCCGACGCCGCCCTGCTCAGCCAGGAGCCGCCGCCACCTCAGGTCGTCCTCCGCGCCCCGGGCAACGCGGCCGAGGGCTGAGGAGGACCGACGTCCTCACCCCGGGACGTCGCAGACCAGGACCAGCGTCCCGGGCACGAGCGCCCCGCGTTCCGGTGACCACTGGCCCCAGGTCTCGGTGCGTCCCGGCGTCCACTCCGGCTCCAGCAGGTCGGTGAGCACCAGGCCCGCCCCGACCGCGGCGCGAACCCAGTCGCCGACCGTGCGGTGGTGCTCGACGTACACGGTGCGGCCTTCGCCGTCGGTCTCCACGTAGGGCCGCCGGTCGAAGTAGGACGAGGTCACCTGCAGGTCGTCGGGGTCGGGGGAGTCCGGCAGCGGCCAGCGCATCGGGTGGTTCACCGAGGCGACGAACCGCCCGCCCGGGCGCAGCACCCGCCGCACCTCGGCGAGCGCCGCCCGGGCGTCGGCGACGAAGGGCAGGCCGCCGAAGGCCGAGCAGGCCAGGTCGACGCTGGCGTCGGCCAGCGGCAGGGCGCCCGCGTCGGCCTGCAGCAGCTGCACCGGGACCCCGGTCGACCGGTTGAGCTCGGCCGCCCGGGCCAGCATGCCGCCGGAGACGTCCAGGGCGAGCACCTCCGCGCCGGCCCGGGCCAGCCAGCGGGCGCACGGCGCCGAGCCGCAGCCGATCTCCAGGACGCGCCGGCCGGCGACGTCCCCGAGCAGGTGGGCGTCGCCCTCCCGCAGCCCCTCGGGGCACCAGAGGAAGTCCACGTCGCCCAGGTCGCTGCCGTGCTCGGTCAGGTAGGCCGGTGCCGCGGCGTCCCACCACCCGCGGTTGGCCCGCGCGGACTCCGCCGGGCCGGTCGCCCGGCGGGTCACCCCGCCGGCCACCGGGTAGCCGTCGGAGGCCAGTGGCAGGCCGGGGGCGGAGGTCGCGGAAGTCGCGGAGGGGGCCGCGACCGGGGGCGCGTCGGGGGTCGTCGCGGGGCGGGGTGGCAGGCTCATGACGGGCCGATGGTGGCACGGCGGACGGCCCGGGGATCCCCGGCCGACCCAGGTGGACCGGAGCGCCCCGGCGTCCGTACCATGGAGAGTGCGCCAGAGGTCTGTGGTGCTGTTCTCCGGGTAACCCGCGGAGGACGTCTCGCTGCCTCTCCCGTGCACCTCCCCACGGCCGGCCCGGTCGTGGACCCTGTCCTGTCCCTGCGCACCCCCCGTCCGGAGCACTCGACCACATGACCTCCACCCAGGTCCGTCCTGACAGCACCCCCCAGATCGCGGTGAACGACATCGGCACCGCCGAGGACTTCCTCGCCGCG
>JAOPUQ010000325.1 GCA_025963425.1 Modestobacter sp.
GGGCCCTGGTTCTACTGCCTGAAGCACCACGCGGTGGAGACCCGTGACGGCTGCGCCGAGCGGCACCGGCTCGGCCCGTTCGCCACCCGTGCGGAGGCCGAGCACGCGCTGGAGAAGGTGGCCGAGCGCAACGAGCGGGCCGATGCCGAGGACCGTGCCTGGGAGCGCGGCGAGCGCTCCGACTGAGCCCCCGCGACCGTCCCGGCGGCCCCGGGCATGATCAGCGCAGCACCGGCCCGGTTCGGGGCCGTGGGGACGGGAGGCTGGGATGAGCGAAGGACGCGCGGTGGAGGACCTGGTGATCGGCGTGCTCGGCGGCACCGGGGCACAGGGCCGGGGGCTGGCCGTCCGGCTGGCCGCCGCCGGGCAGCGGGTACTGCTCGGCTCGCGGAACGCCGAGCGGGCCACCGAGGTCGCCGCAGAGGTCGCCGGTCGCGCGACCGCCGCAGCCGGCGGCGGGGGGGTGTCGGTGCAGGGCGGGTCGAACACCGACGTCGCCGGCGCGGCCGACCTGGTCATCGTCGCCGTCCCCTTCGACGGGCATGCCGCGACGCTGGCCGAGCTCGCCACCCCGCTGGCCGGCAAGGTCGTCGTCGACTGCGTCGTCCCGATGGGCTTCGACGAGCTGGGCGCCTACGTGCTCGACGTCCCCGAGGGCAGCGTGTGTCAGCAGGCGGCGGCGCTGCTGCCCGACAGCTCGGTGGTCGGCGCCTTCCACCACCTGTCGGCGGTGACCCTCGAGGACGTCTCGAAGCCCACGCTCGAGGGCGACGTGATGGTGGTCGGCGACGTCCGCGAGGCCACCGACCTGGTCCAGGCCCTGGCCAGCCGGCTGCCCGGCATGCGCGGGGTCTACGCCGGCCGGCTGCGCAACGCCCGCCAGGTGGAGGCGCTGACGATCAACCTGGTGTCGGTCAACCGCCGGTACAAGGTGCACGCCGGGATCCGCGTCACGGACGTGTGAGCCGCGGCCCGACCCCCTGACCGCCCCCAGGCATAGGAAGCTTTTCACCCGGTCTGCGCGCGCAAACCGGGTGAAAAGCTTCCTATGCCTCAGTCGAAGGAGTGCTCCGGCCCCGGGAAGACGCCCTCGCGGACCTCGCTGGCGTACTCGCGGGCGGCCTCCAGCAGCTGGCCGCGCAGGTCGGCGTACTTCTTCACGAACTTCGGCACGCGACCACCGGTGAGGCCGGCCATGTCCGGCCAGACCAGCACCTGGGCGTCGCAGTCCACCCCGGCGCCGATCCCGATGGTGGGAATGGCCAGCTCCTTGGTCACCTGACCGGCGATCTCGGCGGGCACCATCTCCATGACGACGGCGAACGCGCCGGCGTCCTGGACGGCGTGCGCGTCGGCCAGCAGCTGCTCGGCCCCGGCTCCGCGGCCCTGCACCCGGAAGCCGCCGAGGGCGTGCTCGCTCTGCGGCGTGAAGCCGATGTGGGCCATCACCGGGACGCCGTTCTCCGCCAGCTTCTGGATCTGCGGGGCCATCCGGACGCCGCCCTCCAGCTTCACCGCCTGCGCGCCGCCCTCCTTCATCATCCGGACGGCGGTGGCGAACGCCTGCTCCGGGGAGATCTCGTAGCTGCCGAAGGGCAGGTCGGCCACGACCAGCGCGCGCTTGGTGGAGCGGGTGACCGCCTTGGTCAGCAGCAGCATGTCCTCGACCGTGACCGGCACCGTGGACGTGTGCCCGAGGACGACGTTGCCCGCGGAGTCGCCCACGAGCAGCACCGGGATGCCGGCCTCCTCGAACACCGACGCGGCGTAGGTGTCGTAGGCGGTGAGCATGGCCCACTTCTCGCCCCTGGCCTTGGCCTGCTGCAGGTGGTGCACGCGGACACGGGCGGAGGACTGCCCGCCGTAGAGGACCGATTCGGTCATGCCTGTGCCGCTCCTTCGCGAACGCTGGGCAGGGTCTCCCGCCAGCGGTTGGTGATCGGCAGGCGCCGGTCACGGCCGAACGCCTTCAGCGAGATCTTGGTTCCCGGCGCGGACTGCCGGCGCTTGAACTCCGCCATGTCGATCAGCCGCAGCACCTGGGCCACGACCGCCGGGTCGTGGCCGCGCTCGAGCAGGTCGGCCATGCCCAGGTCGCGGTCGACGTAGTCGGCCACCACGGCGTCCAGCTCCTCGTAGGAGGGCAGGGAGTCGCTGTCCTGCTGGCCGGGCGCGAGCTCGGCCGACGGCGGCTTGTCGATGGAGTTCTGGGGGATGGGCTCGGTCTCCCCGCGGCTGCGGGCGTGCTCGTTGCGCCAGCGGGACAGCGCCCACACCAGGGTCTTGGGCACGTCCTTGATCGGGGCGAAGCCGCCGGCCGCGTCGCCGTAGAGCGTCGAGTAGCCGACCGCGACCTCGCTCTTGTTGCTGGTGGCCAGCAGCAGGTGGCCGTGCTGGTTGGACAGCCCCATCAGCAGCGTGCCGCGCACCCGGGCCTGCAGGTTCTCCGCCGCGACGCCGGACAGCTCCACCGCACTGCGGTAGGCCTCGACCATCGGGGCGATCGGGACGACGGAGTAGTGCAGCCCCAGCCGCTCGGCGCTGTCGGCGGCGTCGGACAGCGAGTGCTCGCTGGAGTACTCCGAGGGCAGCCCGACCCCGACCACCCGGTCGGGCCCGAGCGCATCGACGGCGAGCGCGGCCACCATCGCCGAGTCGATGCCGCCGGACAGGCCGAGCACCACCGAGGGCATGCCGTTCTTGTCGATGAAGTCACGCAGCCCCAGGACCAGCGCCCGCCAGACCTCCTCGAGATCGCTGAGCGGGGCGGCGACCGTGCCCGGCTGCGGGTCGAAGGCCGGCAGCGGCGCCTCGCCGAGCACATGCCGGGTGACGGTCATCGGGCCGACCCGGCCCTGCCGGCGCTCGGGGACGGCGGCGGTGTCCAGGGCCAGGTCGACGGTCATCAGGTGCTGGACGAACTGTGGCGCCCGGCCGAGCAGCTCACCGTCGGCGGCGACCACCATCGAGTCGCCGTCGAAGACCAGCTCGTCCTGGCCGCCCACCTGGTTGCAGTAGACGATCGGGGCCCGCGCCTCGGCGGCCCGGCGACGGACCAGCGGCAGCCGGACGTCATCCTTGGCCCGCTCGTAGGGCGAGGCGTTGGGGGAGACGACCAGGTCGACCCCGGCCTGCCCGGCGACCCCGCACGGGCCGCCCTCGACCCAGAGGTCCTCGCAGACGGTGAGGGCCACGTCGACGCCGTGCAGCCGCACCACGGGCAGCTCGGTGCCGGGCACGAAGTAGCGGGCCTCGTCGAAGACGCCGTAGTTGGGCAGGTGCCGCTTGTAGTAGCGGACGACGACCTCGCCGCCGTAGAGCAGGGCCGCCGCGTTGCGCGGGGCGCCCCGGCGGGGGTTGGCGTCGCCGGGGACCTCGTCGGCATCGGTGGGTGCGGCGTCGACCGGTGCCGGGCCGGAGCCTTCGGTGTGCGCCAGGTAGCCGACCACCACGGCGGTCCCGCCCAGGCCCTGGTCGGCGAGTTCGGCAGCCAGGTCGACGAGCGCGTGCTCACTGGCCCGGGCGAAGGACTCGCGCAGGACGAGGTCCTCGGCGGGGTAGCCGGTCAGGGTCATCTCCGGGAAGACCACCAGGTGCGCGCCGGCCTGCGTGGCCCGCGCGGTCCAGTCGCGCACCAGCCCGGCGTTGCCGGCGAGGTCACCCACCCGGGTGTCGACCTGGGCCAGGGCCACCCGCAGCTGCACCAGCTGTTCGCCGCTCACGTGCACAGTCTCGTCGTCGGTGGAGTCCGGTCGCCAGGCGGGGCGCATCCGACCAGGGGAGACGGGTTCCGGTCGGCGGGCAGCCGAGGTGTCAGTGGCCGTTGGACGCCGTCGTCGCCGGCGGTGCAGGGGCCAGTGCGGGGGCAGGCTGGGGTGCCGCCGGTTCGGGTGCCCGCGGCTCGGGCACGGGATCGGCGGCCCCGGGTCGTGGTGCCTCGGCCGGGGTGGAGCGCTCCAGGAAGCGGAGCAGCTCGACGGGGAAGGGCAGCACCAGCGTCGAGTTCTTCTCGGCGGCGACCTCGACCACGGTCTGCAGCAACCGCAGCTGCAGAGCGGCGGGCTGCCCGGTCATGACCGCGGCCGCCTGGGCCAGCTTCTCCGAGGCCTGCAGCTCGCCTTCCGCGGTGATCACCCGCGACCGTCGTTCCCGTTCCGCCTCGGCCTGCCGGGACATGGACCGCTTCATCGACTCGGGCAGCGCGACGTCCTTGATGTCCACACGGTCGATGTGCACCCCCCAGTCGACGGCCGGGCTGTCGATCATGAGCTCGAGTCCCTGGTTGAGCCGTTCGCGGTTGGAGAGCAGGTCGTCGAGGTCGCTCTTGCCGATGATCGACCGCAGCGACGCCTGGGCCACCTGGGCGATCGCCGACTGGTAGTTCTGCACGTCGACGACCACGCGCACCGGGTCGTAGACCCGGAAGTAGACGACGGCGTCGACCTTGACGGTGACGTTGTCCCGCGTGATGCCCTCCTGCGCCGGCACCGGCATGGTGATGATCTGCATCGTGACCTTGTGCAGCCGGTCGGCGACGGGGGCGATGAGGGTCAGGCCCGGCCCCCGCGGCTCGCCACGGAGCCGGCCGAAGCGGAGGACGATGCCCCGCTCGAACTGGCTGATCACCCGGACACTGGCCCCGAGGAGCACCACCAGGCCCAGCAGCACGATCGTGAGCATCGCAAGCACGGCGTCCATCTCGTCCTCCGCCATCGGCGCCGACGGCCGGACCCGGCAGGTCGCGGCCGTGCCGCGGCGCCCTCGCGATGGCGGGAGAATCGTAATGCCGCAGCGGGGCGTCAGACCGTTCGATCGTCGCCGCCCGAGCCGGCCCGGGCCGGGACATCCCGCGGGACCCGCCACGGACCCGCTCCGCGCGCGACACACGTGACCCCGGTCCACCCGCCGTTCACCCGGACGGGGCAAGGTGGGGGCGTAACACTCCCGTCACGCTCGGAGGTGAACATGGCGAGCATGGACCGCCAGCAGGAGTTCGTCCTGCGCACCCTGGAGGAGCGCGACATCCGCTTCGTGCGGCTGTGGTTCACCGACGTCTCGGGATACCTCAAGGCCGTCGCTGTGGCCCCGGCCGAGATCGAGGCGGCCTTCGCGGAGGGCATCGGCTTCGACGGCTCGGCGATCGAGGGCTTCGCCCGGGTCTACGAGTCCGACATGCTCGCCAAGCCCGACCCGGCGACCTTCCAGGTGCTGCCGGCCACCCGCGGGCAGGCCAGCGAGACCGCCCGGATGTTCTGCGACATCACGCTGCCCGATGGTTCGCCGTCCTGGGCCGACCCGCGCCACGTGCTGCGCCGGGCGCTGG
>JAOPUQ010000367.1 GCA_025963425.1 Modestobacter sp.
GAGGACTTCGTCGTCGGCGACGTCTACCAGCACCCCTTGGGCCGGACGATCACCGAGGCCGACAACACGTGGCTGACCCTGCTGTCGATGAACACCAACCAGAACCACTTCAACGCCGACCTGGCCGCGCAGAACCCGATCACCGGCGGGCGCGTGATCGTCAACTCCGGGCTGACCATCGCCGTGGTGCTGGGCATCTCGGTGCTCGACATGAGCCAGAACGCCATCGCCAACCTCGAGATGACCGACATCCGGCTTCGGTCGCCGCTCTACGCCGGCGACACCCTCTATGCCGAGAGCGTGTGCACCGGACTCCGGCCGTCGTCGTCCCGGCCCTATGCGGGGATCGTCTCGATGATCACCCGAGGGCTGAACCAGGACGGGGACGAGATCATCTCCTACCGCCGGTCGGTGATGGTGGCCACCCGCGCCAGCGGCATCGGCCAGCAGTACTTCCCGACGGCGAAGGACGGCCCGCTGCAGCTGCCGGCGACGGCGGCACCGGGGGCCGGCGCATGAAGCCGCTGGCCGACGTCCGCATCATCTCCCTGGAGCAGTACGGCGCCGGGCCCTTCGGCAGCGTGCACCTCGCCGACCTCGGCGCGGAGGTGATCAAGATCGAGGATCCCCGCGTCGGCGGGGACGTCGGTCGGTACGTCCCGCCGTACGCCCAGGGTGAGGACTCGCTGTTCTTCGAGACGTTCAACCGCAACAAGCGCAGCGTGTCCCTGGACCTCTCGACACAGGCCGGCCGAGCCGTGTTCGAGGACCTCGTGCGGGTCAGCGACGCCGTCTACTCCAACCTGCGCGGCGACGTCCCCCAGAAGATGGGCATCCGGTACGAGGACCTGCGTCACCTCAACCCGGCCATCGTCTGCTGCAGCCTCACCGGCTTCGGGATGACCGGCCCCCGGGCGGCCGAACCCGGATACGACTACATCCTCCAGGGCCTGGCCGGTTGGATGAGCCTCACCGGCGACCCCGACGGGCCGCCGACCAAGTCCGGCCTGTCCCTCGTCGACTTCTCCGGAGGCTTCGTGGCCGCGATCAGCCTGCTGGCCGGCCTGCACGCCGCCCGCCGGGACGGCGTGGGCGGGGACTGCGACGTCTCGCTCTACGACACCGCGCTGTCGCTGCTCACCTATCCGGCGACCTGGCACCTCAACGCCGGTTTCCAGCCGGAGCGCACGCGGAACTCCGCCCATCCGTCCCTGGTTCCCTTCCAGGTCTTCCCGGCCAGTGACGGGTGGCTGGTGGTCGGCTGCGCGAAGGAGAAGTTCTGGCAGCGCCTGACGACCGTCGTCGGCCGGACGGACCTGCTCGAGGATCCCCGCTACCGCACGTTCGCCGACCGCGCCGAGCACCGGGAGCCCCTGCTGGCCGAGCTCGAGCAGCTCTTCGCCGGGGGCACCGTGGAGCACTGGCTGAGCCTCCTGGGCCCGGCCGGCGTGCCGTGCGGGCCGATCAACGACGTCACCCAGGCGCTCGCCGAGCCGCACACGAAGGCCCGGGGCCTGGTGGTCGAGACGGACCACCCGGTGTGGGGGACGGTGCAACAGCTGGCCTCACCCGTGCGCTTCGGCAGCGAGCCTCCCGAGTACCGCCGGGCGCCGCGTCGCAACGAGCACTTCGACGAGGTCATCCGCGACCTGCTGGACTACGACGACGCACAGGTGTCCCGGCTGTCCGCGGAGGGCGCCTTCGGGGCACCCGGTACGGAGCCACCCGGGCCGGCCGCCGGCCAGGAAGCGGACGCGCCCGGGAGCGTGCGGCTGTGACCGCCGGTGGGCTGGCGGCCTGGGCCCACGGCCTGGTGCTGGACGCGATCCCCGACCCCGTCCGGCACGCGGCCGCCCGCCATCTGCTGGACGGCGTGGGCAACGCCGTCGCCGCCCGGCGACTGGGCTACGGCGCTCCGGCGTGCACGGTTGCCGACGGCCTGGGCGGTCCGGCGGAGGCCCGGGTGCTGACCGGCCGCCGGCCGATCTCCGCCCCGGCCGCCGCACTGGCCACCGGCGTGCTGGTGCACGCCCTCGACTTCGACGACACCCACGCCGGCGGACTCGTGCACGCCACAGCGGTGACGCTGCCCGCGGCCCTCGCGGTGGGCCAGCAGGTCGGCGCCACGGGGGCCGAGGTGCTGACCGCGGCGGTGACCGGCCTGGAAACCGTCTGCCGCATCGGGGCGGCCAGCCCGCACGGCTTCCACGCCCGCGGGCTGCACGCCACCGCGGTCGCCGGGACGCTGACCGCGGCGCTGGTCGCCGGCAAGCTGGCGGGACTCGCCCCTGAGCAGATCGTCCATGGCCTCGGCATCGCCGGCTCGGCCAGCGGGGGCCTGCTGGAGTTCCTCGACACCGGCGCCGACACCAAGGCGCTGCACCCCGGAACGGCCAGCCTCAACGGGATCCTCGCGCTGCGCCTGGCCGCCGCGGGCGCCGCCGGACCGCACTCGGTCCTGGAGGGCCGGCGCGGGATCTTCGCCACGCTGTCGGCGCACGAGGCCGACGTCGCATCGGTGACCGCCGACCTGGGGGAGCGGTGGGAGACCACCCGCATCGGCATCAAGCCCTATCCGGCCTGCCAGCTCATGCACGTCACGCTGGACGCGGTGGCCGCCGCGGTCGCCGGCCGCGACGTGGCTGCCGACCGGATCGCCGAGATCGTCGTCCACGTGCACCCGGACAGCGTGGCCATCGTCTGCGGTGAGCACGCCGGGTCCGCGCCGCCGCGGAGTACCTACGACGCCAAGTTCGACCTGCCCTGGAGCGTCGCCGCCCTGCTCCACGACGGTGCCGTGACGGTGGAGACCTACACCCCGCAGTCCATCATGCGTCCGGAGGTCGCCGCCACCGCCGCACTCGTCCGTGTGATGCCCACCGGGCCCGGGGGCGCCGCGGCCGACGCAGCCGGGTCGGCACGGGTGCACATGAGGGACGGCGCCGTGCTGACCGGTGACGTCCCGTGCAGTCGGGGGACGGCGGCGGCACCCCTGTCCGATGACGCCCTGTACCGCAAATTCGCGGCCAACTGCGGCGAGCACCCGCGTACCGCCGAGCTCGCCGAGCGGGTGCTCGGCCTCGCCGAGCAGGTCGACCTCACCGGCCTGCTCGACGCTGCGGCCGACATCGCCGACCCTTCCCGCACCGCCCATCCCGCCGCCTGACGGCGCACTGACAGGAGCACCTGTGGACTTCACCCTCACCCAGGAACAGCAGGACTTCCGGCAGGCCCTCCGCCAGCTGGTGGAGAAGGAGATCATGCCCGTCGCGGCCGAGTGGGAGCGTTCCGGGCGGTATCCCACCGAGATCGTCGAGCACCTCAAGGCCATGGGGCTCTTCGGCATCACCACGCCGGAGGAGTACGGCGGCCTCGCCCTCGACATGGTCTCTTTCGCGCTGGTCTACGAGGAGATCGCCCGGGGTTGGATGGGCATCGCGGGCATCCTGGGCAGCCACAACATGTCCTGCTCGATCATCGCCCGGCACGGGACGGAGGAGCAGAAGCAGCGCCTGCTGCCCAAGCTGGCCTCCGGTGAGTACCGCACCGGCATCGGGCTCACCGAGCCCGGCGCCGGCACCGACCTGCAGGGCATCACGACCACCGCCCGGCGCGAGGGCGACGAGTACGTCGTCAACGGGACGAAGACCTGGATCACCAACGCCCGGCACGCCGCCGTCCTGCCGGTGCTGGTCAAGACCGACCCCACGGCGACCCCGGCGCACAAGGGCATGAGCCTGCTGCTGGTGGACACCACCACCCCGGGTTTCGAGGTCAGTCGTGACCTGGGGAAGCTGGGCTACAAGGGGACGGAGTCCTGCGAGATCTTCATCCAGGACGTGCGTGTGCCGGTACGGGACCTGCTGGGCGGGGTCGAGGGTCGGGGCCTGCAGCAGGCTCTGTCCGGGCTCGAGATCGGCCGCCTGAACGTCGCCGCCCGCAGCGTCGGCGTCGCCCAGGCCGCTTACGACGCTGCGCTGCGCTACGCCCGCGAGCGCACCGCGTTCGGCAAGCCGATCGCCGACTTCCAGGCGATCCAGCTGAAGCTCGCCGACATCGCCACCCAGCTGCAGGCCGCCCGCCTGATGACCTACTGGGCTGCCTCCCGGGCCGACGCGGGCCGGCGGGTGGACATGGAGGCCGGGATGGCGAAGTACTTCGCCTCGGAGACGGCGCTCACCGCCTCCCTGGAGGCGATGCGCATCCACGGCGGCTACGGATACTCCACCGAGTTCGTGGTCGAGCGCCTCTACCGCGACGCACCCCTGATGGCGATCGGGGAGGGGACGAACGACATCCTGCGCACGGTGATCGCCAAGGCCCTGGTCGCGGGGTCGGGCATCGTCGGATGACGGCGCTGAGTCACCTCTACGTTCCTGGGCAGGCACCTGACCGGTTCGACAAGGCGGTGGCCGCAGGGGCCGGCGCGGTCATCCTGGACCTCGAGGACGCCGTCGCCGAAACGGCCAAGGACGCCGCTCGGGCAGCCGTCGCCGACTGGGTGCGCCGCCCGCGCTCCGCCGGCCCGGAGGTCTGGGTGCGGATCAACGAGGGTGCGCGCGGGGACGTCGACGTCCGGGCGGTCGGTGCGGTGGGGCTCACCGGCGTGTGCGTGCCCAAGGTCGCCGAGGCCGCGGTACTGGAGCGACTCGATGCCCTGCTGGAGGAGGTCGAGGCACGCGACGGCGTCCGGCGGGGATCGATCGTGGTCTCCCCGCTCATCGAGAGCGCTGTGGGGCTGCTCGGTGCCGCGGAGATCGCGCGGGGCCCGCGGGTGCGCAACCTCCAACTGGGCGAGGCGGACCTGTCGGCCGACCTGGGACTGGACCCCGACCCCGACGGCGGCCAGTTGCTGTTCGCCCGCAGCAGCGTCGTCGTCGCGAGCGTGGCAGCGGGTGTCGAGCCGCCCCTGGCGCCGGTGTCGACGGACTTCCAGGATCTGGATGCGCTCGAACGGTCGACCGATCAGCTCCGGCGTCTGGGCTTCCTCGGGCGGGCCTGCATCCATCCGCGGCAGGTGCCGGTCGTGGAGCGCGTCTTCCGCCCCGCTCCCGCCGACCTCGACCGGGCGCGGGACGTCCTCGCTCGGCTCGCGGCGGCGCACGGGTCCGGCGTGGCGGTCGACGGCAGCGGCCGCATGATCGACGAGGCCGTCGCCCGGCAGGCGCGCCGGGTGTTGGCCCGGGCACATCCGGAACGGAGCCGCGCCTGACCGACATCGCCGCACATCCACAGCCGACGCGAGGAAAGGACTACCGAAGGGGGACGAGGTCGCCGGCGGGCTGGATCCGCCCCCGGAGCGAGCCGAGACGATCGACGTCCAGGCGCACGTCGTCGCCCGGCGACAGGTAGGGATAGGCCTCCTGCCCGTGCACGCGGGAGAGTTCCAGGATGCAGCCGGTCCCGACCGTTCCCGACCCGAGGACGTCACCCGGTCGCAGGGTCGTCCCCCGAGATGCGTAGGAGATCATCTGGGCGAAGCTCCAGTGCAGGTCGGACAGATTGCCCCGGCTGTACTCCTTCCCGTTCACCGTGGCGGTCATCCGGAGGTCGAACCCGTTGCCGCTCCGGGCGTCCTCGAGCTCATCCGGGGTGACCAGCCAGGGGCCCAGGCTGGTGGCGCCGTCCTTGCCCTTGGCCGGGCCCAGCCCCTGCCGCATCTCCACGTCCTGCAGGTCCCGGGCGCTCCAGTCGCACAGGATCGTGTAGCCGGCCACGTGGGACTCGGCGTCCT
>JAOPUQ010000368.1 GCA_025963425.1 Modestobacter sp.
AGCCGCGGACCCGGCCGTCGGCGTCGGCGTCGATGACACCGAAATCGGTCGCCTCCGCGCGCGGCACCCGCAGTCCGGCCACGGTCACGCCGGCGCCGGTGGCCAGGTGCTGGTCGATCATCTGCGCAGGGTCCATCCGGTACACGTGGTCGGCACCGAAGACGACGTCGATCTCGGGCCGGTCGTCGTAGATCAGGTTCAGGCTCTGGTAGATCGCGTCGGCGCTGCCGTTGAACCAGCGCGGGCCCAGCCGCTGCTGCGCGGGCACCGGGGTGACGTAGCTGCCCAGCAGCTGCGACATCCGCCAGGTGGTGGTGATGTGCCGGTCCAGCGAATGGCTCTTGTACTGGGTGAGCACCGCGATCCGCCGGATGTCGGCGTTGACGAGGTTGGACAGCACGAAGTCGATGAGCCGGTAGTTGCCCCCGAAGGGGACGGCCGGCTTGGCCCGGTCCTGGGTCAGCGGCGCCAGCCGCTTCCCCTCACCGCCCGCCAGCACGATGCCGAGCACCCGTGGACCGCTACGCATGTCACGCAACGTATCGGGTGGCGAGATCGCGCGCGCGCCGCACCGGCGACACCACCACCTAGGGTGAAGCCCGTGCGCGTGGGAGTGATCACCCGGGAATGGCCACCGGACGTGTACGGCGGAGCCGGCGTCCACGTCGAGCACCTCGTGGCGGCGTTGCGCGCGCTGCCCGACGGGCCCGAGCTCGACGTCCACTGCTTCGGCGGCCCTCGCCCGGACGCCACCGGCCACGGGGTGCCGGCCGGTCTCCAGTCGGCCAACGGTGCGCTGCAGGCGGTCGGGGTCGACGTCGAGATCGCCGCGGCGCTGGCCGACGCCGAGGTCGTCCACTCCCACACCTGGTACGCCAACCACGCCGGCCAGCTCGCCTCGCTCGTGCACGGCAGCGCGCACGTGGTCACTGCGCACTCCCTGGAGCCCCGCCGGCCGTGGAAGGCCGACCAGCTCGGTGGGGGCTACCGGCTGTCCTCCTGGGTGGAGCGCACCGCCTACCTCGCCGCCGACGCCGTCATCGCGGTCAGCCGGGGCATGCGCGCCGACGTGCTCGAGGTCTACCCCGACCTGGACCCGGCGAAGGTCTTCGTCGTGGGCAACGGGGTGGACGCCACGGCCTACCGGCCGGTCCGGGCGCCCGAGGTCGTCGCCTCGCTGGGCGTGGACCCCGATCGGCCCTACGCCCTGTTCGTCGGGCGGATCACCCGGCAGAAGGGGCTGATGCACCTGCTGGCCGCCGCCGAGCAACTGCCGCCCGAGGCCGGGCTGGTGCTGTGCGCCGGCGCCGCGGACACCCCCGCGGAGCGCAAGCAGGTCGCCGACGCGGTGGCCGAGCTGCAGACCCGACGCTCCGGGGTCGTCTGGATCGAGGAGATGCTGCCCCGCGAGCAGCTGGTCCCGCTGATCACCGGCGCCACGGTGTTCGTCGTCCCCTCGGTCTACGAACCGCTGGGGATCGTCAACCTCGAGGCCGCTGCGTGCGGCACCGCGGTGGTGGCCAGCGACGTCGGCGGCATCCCGGAGGTCGTCGACGACGGCCGCACCGGGCTGCTCGTGCACTACGACCCCGAGGACCCGACCGCCTTCGCCGCGGGCCTGGCCGCCCGGATGACCGAGCTGCTCGCCGACCCGGCGCGCGCGCAGGCGATGGGCGAGGCCGGGCGGGAACGGGTGCTCGCCGAGTTCGGCTGGCCGGCGATCGCGGCGCAGACCCTGCAGGTGTACGAGACAGTGCTCGCCGCCCGCTCCTGAGGCCGGGCCGGTCGCCGCCCCGGAGTCCCCCGCCTGGGGGGCGCCGCCTCCCCACACCTCGGGCTGCAGCGGCGCCCGGGCGTCTGCCACGCTGCTCGTTGCGCCGCCGCCGGCGGACGTCCGGGTGGGGAGTCCCGCCGAGGTGCCCCTCCGCCCGTCTCCGGGAGGCCTGCCGTGATCACGGTCCTGCTCGCCGACGACCACGCCTTCCTGCGCAGCTCCCTGGCCGCTCTCTTCGCCGCCACCGGGGACATCACCGTCGTTGCCGAGTGCGCGGACGGGTCGGAGGTGCTCGCCGCCGCCCTGCGTACCCGGCCGGAGGTCGTCCTCATGGACGTCGTCATGCCGGTGAGGACGGGACTGGAGGCGACGCGGGACCTGCTGGACGCCGGGGTGCCCAGCCGCGTCGTCCTGCTCACCGGGTCCTGCTCGGCCGCAACGGTCCGGGAGGCACGGGCGCTCGGCGCGGCGGGCTACCTGCTCAAGGGCGACGACCCCGCAGACCTGCCCCAGCGGATCCGCGACGTCGCCTCCGGCGGTTCGGCCTGGAGCGCCGGGTCCACCGCCGGCCTGCTCGATACCGACTGACCCCCCCGGCCCGAAACAGCCGATCCACTCGACTACTGTGAGTTACGCCACTCGACGCCTCACCCCAACGAGTGCTGGTCAACGCCGGGCTCGTGGTCACGGACAGTTCCGGAATCGCGATCCAGAGCCCCATACTCCCGCCATCTGGGCCGGGATCCCACCCGGCGCCGACCATGGGGGCCCCGTGTCGCTCGTCATGCCTGACCGCCTGTCCACCGTCGCCGTACGCGTGCTCGTCGTCGACGACCACCGCACCTTCGCCGAACTGCTGTCCGGCGCGCTCGCGGCGGCGGGCATGGACGCCGTAGGCACCGCCTACTCCGCCGCCCAGGGCGTGGCGATGGCCCAGGAGCTGCAGCCCGACGTCGTCGTGATGGACATCCAGATGCCCCGGCAGGACGGGCTGTCCGCCACACGCCGCATCCGTGAGGTCGCCCCGGATGCCGTGGTGGCCGTGGTGACCGCCCATCACGACCCCGACTGGGTGGTCCGGGCGGCGCAGGCCGGCGCCTCGGCATTCATCCCGAAGGACGGCTCGCTGAGCGAGATGATCGACGTCCTGAGCCGGGTGCAGGCCGGCCAGATGCTCGTCGCGCCCTCCACCTTCGCCAACGACCGGGACGGTGCGGCGGCGACCGCCGCGGCCCCCGGTCCGCACCCGCAGCTGACCCGGCGCGAGCGGGAGGTCCTCGACTGCCTCGGCCACGGCATGCAGGTCAAGGCGATCGCCCGGGTGCTGGGCATCACGCTGGAGACCTGCCGTGGGTACGTGAAGTCACTGCACGCCAAGCTGGGGGTCCGCTCCCAGCTCGAGGCGGTGATCAAGGCCCAGCAGCTGCAGCTGCTCAGCTCCGCGCGTGAGCACTGACGTCCTCGGCCCTGCCGCCGGGGACGACGTCGGCACCGGCGCGCCAGGACGACGGTGGTCCCCGTCCCGCCCGTCCGGGTTCCGCTGGCCGTGGGGATCCCGGCCGCGCCGGGAGCTCACGGCCTTCCTGGCCGTCGCGTTGCTGGTCCTCGGCGCGGTCTCGGCGGGCACCGTGCTCATCAGCGAGCGGATCGCGCGCGCCAATGCCCTCGCCGAGGCCGAGCGGACCGCCACCCGCCTCGGCCAGCTGCTGATCGCCCCGCTGCTGACCGACTACCTCCGCGGCGTGCCCGGGGCCTTCGAGGACCTGGACAGGATCGTCGGCTACCGGATGAGCGACGGGTCCGTCACGGCCATGGTCATCTGGACCGCCGACGGCACGGTCCTCTACGCCAGCCACGAGGAGATCATCGGCGAGTCCTACTCCCCCTCCCCCGAGCTGCTCACGGCCGTGGGGGGCGCCGTCGTCGCCAACGTCGACGAGGAACCGGAGACCGCGTACCAGGGGGTGGCGCCGGGGCCCATGGTCGAGGTGTACACGCCGCTCACCGCCAACGGGCAGTCGCTGGCGTTCGAGGCCTACTTCAGCTACGACCGCATCGAGCGGGAGGCCACCCTCCTGCGCTGGCAGATCATTCCGATGGCCATCGGTGCCCTCGTCGCGCTGCAGCTGGTGCAGGTCCCGATCGCCACGTCGCTCGCTCGCCGGGTCCGCCGCCACGAGGCCGAGCGGGCGGAGCTGATGGAGCGAGCCCTGACCAACTCCGACCGGGAGCGGCGGGCGGTGGCGGCCGACCTGCACGACGGACCGGTGCAGGACCTCGCCGGGGTGAGCTACGCCCTCGGCGCCCTGCGCATGAACGCGCCCACCGAGCAGCATGCCGCCGTGGACCGGCTCGTCGGCGCCGTCCGGCACGCCGTCCAGTCGCTGCGCAAGCTGACGGTGGACATCTACCCGCCGGACCTCAGCGGTGCCGGGCTCGGCGTCGCGGTCGGTGACCTGGTGGAGCCGTTGCACGCCCAGGGGCTCACCATCTCCCTGGACACCGGCCCCCTGCCGGACCTGTCCCCGGACACCGCAGCCGCCGTCTACCGCACCGCCAGGGAGGCGCTCGCGAACGTCGCCACCCATGCCCGGGCGAGGAGCGTGTGGGTCCGCCTGGAGGAGACCCAGCACGAGCGACGTCCCGCCGTGCTCCTCGAGGTGGCCGACGACGGCGTCGGCTTCCCGGACACCGGCATCGACCGGCGCAGCGAGGGCCACCTCGGCCTGCGGCTCGTGCTCGACCGGGTGGCCCACCTCGGCGGCCGCGTCGACATCGGGCGGCGTCCGGGCGGCGGAGCCGTGGTCACCGCCGTGCTCCCAGCTCATCACGTTCCGTGACTGGATAGCCGGCCAACACGCCGGCCACCCCCCACTTTGCGGGGGTGACCACTCCCCCCGCGGTGGCTGTGCGTGACGACACCTGGTCGGCAGGCTCCTCGTCACCGCCGTTGCCCCGGCGGGAGACAGGAGCTCCAGCAATGGACACCCCCGCCCTCAGCCGGCGCGACGCCCTCAAGGTGTCCCTGCTCGGCGCCGCCGCGCTCGCCCTCCCCTGGCAGGGGGTGCTCTCCGCGAAGAGCGCCTCCCGCATCGCGAGCAGCAAGCTGCCCAAGCCGTACACCGTGCCGTTCTGGACCCCACCGGTGCTGCAGCCGACCACGTCCGACGCCACCGCCGACTACTACCGGATCACCCAGAGCGCGTTCCTCGGCGAGATCCTGCCCGGGGTCAAGACGCCGCTGTGGGGCTACAACGGCTCGGTCCCCGGCCCGACGATCAAGGCGCGCCGCGGCAAGCAGACGGTGATGCGCCAGATCAACCAGCTGCCGGCCAAGCACCCCACCCTCGGGTACGTGCCGTGGACGTCGACCCACCTGCACGGCATGCCGTCCAAGCCGCAGTACGACGGCTATGCCGGGGACAACTCGATGCCTGGGCAGTGGAAGGACTACGTCTATCCGAACAGCTGTGAGGCGCGGACGCTCTGGTACCACGACCACGGCGTCCACCACACCGCGGAGAACGTCTACATGGGGCTCGCCGCCCAGTACCACCTGACGGACGCGGTCGAGGAGCAGCTGCCGATCCCCAAGGGCCGCTACGACGTGCCGCTGACCATCAGCGACGCCGCGTTCGCCGAGACCGGCGCACTGCTCTGGGACGACAACACCCACTCCGGCGTCTACGGCGACGTCATCCTGGTCAACGGCCGCCCCTGGCCGACCATGCGGGTCGAGCAGCGCACGTACCGGTTCCGGGTGCTGAATGCCTCGGTCGCCCGGGGATACACGCTGCGGCTGAGCAACGGCCAGCCGTTCCAGGTCATCGCCACCGACGGCGGACTGATGGCCACGCCCCAGGCGGTGACCCAACTCCGGATCGGCATGGCCGAGCGGTACGAGATCGTCGTCGACTTCGCCGCGATCGGCAGAGGACTGAAGATCCAGCTGCTCAACAGCGGCGTGAAGAACGCCACCGACTACGACCACACCGGCAAGGTCATGCAGTTCGAGGTCACCGGGCCGGCGACGAGCACGGAGAACAACACCGTCCCGGCCATGCTCACCACACCTCACCCGGCCATGACGCTGACGCCGGCCATGTCGACGACGACCCGGAGGATGCGGCTCCAGCGGACGGACCAGATCTGGACGATCAACGGCGAGACCTGGGACGACGTCGCGGAGAGCGACTTCGCCCGGGTCTTCGCGAACCCCGATGTCGGCGACGTGGAGATCTGGGAGGTCGAGAACCGCTCCGGTGGGTGGTTCCACCCGCTCCACGTCCACCTCGTGGACTTCCAGGTCCTCACCCGCAACGGCGCTCCGCCACCGCCGCAGGAGCGCGGTCCCAAGGACGTCGTCTACATCGGTGAGAACGAGACCGTGCGGCTCATCATGCGCTTCGGCCCCGAGCACGGGCGCTACATGATCCACTGCCACAACCTGTCGCACGAGGACCACGACATGATGACGCAGTTCCAGGTCGGGCTGCACGACGCCGAATGCGAC
>JAOPUQ010000383.1 GCA_025963425.1 Modestobacter sp.
GACAACAAGCCGTCCACCGCCGTCCACACCGGTCAGCTCGCGCTCGACCTCGACGAGTCCCAGTACGGACGCGGCCACGGACCCTGCCTGCACGCCGCCACCAGCGGCGAGCTGGTCGAGATCGCCGGCCACCTCGTCCGCTCCGGCGAGCCCGGTCCGTGACCTGATCGCGGCCGGACCGGTCACCGGCGCCGGTCGGGCAGGGCACCCCGGGGGCGTTCCCGCGGGAACGCCGACCCTGGCTAGCGTGCTCGACCATGGCCCCTCCGATCAGTGATGCCGTGGTCGTCGACGTGCTGCGCCGGGTCGACCGCGCGAGCACCCCGCTCCTGCACCGGCTCGGCCGCCCTCCGCAGCTGCCGCCGGCCGAGCGCGCCGCCTGGTGGGCGGAACGGGCGTCCCGGGTCGCCGCCGGGGTGTCCGCGGCCCCGCGCTTCGCCGGCAAGCTCGCCGACCTGCTGCCGCTGCAGAACACGGTGGGGTCCGCCGTGCAGGCGGTGGTCGTCCTGGGCGTGGCGAACGAGCACGGCGTCACCGACCCCGCCGCCCGGGTGGCCCTGCTGGCCCGCGTGCTGCTGAACCGGGACCTGACCACCGAGCGGGTCGAGCCGCTGCTGCAGCGGGCCAAGGGCACCTACGCCGAGGAGGCCCTCGGCGCCCGCGAGCAGCGCCGCGGCCTGCGCGGCAACGCCCGCACGGTGTGGCGGCTGGCCCGGCTCCTGGGCCGGATCGACGACTCCCTCGACGAACGCCCCAAGGGCAAGCTGCGCCACCGGGCCCTGGCGAACCTGCCGGTGGTCGGCGTGCTGGGTGGCTACGCCGCCGAGCGCGAGGGGCTGCGCCGGTCCGCGGCCCGGGCCGACGCCGACCTCAGCGGGACACCGCTCCCCCGCTGAGAACTCGGTAGCGTCAGCCGGCGGCGACCGGCGCGCGGGTGCCGACCAGGTTCTCGTACACCTCGCGCGTCGCCGTCGACCGGTTCATGGTGATGAAGTGGATGCCGGGCACGCCCTCGGCGAGCAGCTCCCGGCACATCGCCGTCGCCACCTCCACCCCGAGCTCGCGCACCGCACGCTTGTCCTCCGGCCGGTCGCCGTCCAGCGCGGCGAAGCGGTCGGCCAGCTCGGCCGGGAACGCCTGACCGGACAGCTGCACGATCCGGGAGATCTGCCGGGCACTGGTCACCGGCATCACGCCGGCGAGCAACGGGACGTCGCAGCCCCGGGCGGCCACCCGGTCGCGCAGCCGCAGGTAGTCCTCGACCCGGAAGAACATCTGGGTGATCGCGAAGTCCGCGCCGGCCCGGCACTTGGCCACGAACATCTCGGTGTCGGTCTCGAAGTCCACCGACCGCGGGTGCCGCTCGGGGAAGGCGGCGACGCCGACCGAGAAGTCGCCGATCGACCTGATCAGCTCCACCAGCTCGGCGGCGTAGCGCAGCCCCTGCGGATGGGCCACCCACTCGGCCTGCGGGTCGGCGCCCGGCGGGTCGCCGCGCAGCGCCAGCAGGTTGCGCACCCCGGCCGCGGCCAGCCGGCTCACGACGTGCCGCAGCTCGGCCACGCTGTGGTCGACCGCGGTCAGGTGGGCCAGCGGCAGCATCGTGGTCTCCGCGGCGATCCGCTCGGTCACCGCGACGGTGCCCTCCCGGGTGGAGCCGCCCGCGCCGTAGGTGACCGAGACGAACGAGGGCCGCAGCCGCTCCAGCTGGCGCAGCGCCGTCCACAGCTGGGCCTCGGCCGCGTCGTCCTTGGGCGGGAAGAACTCGAAGGACCACGTCGGCCGCTGCCGGTCGAGCAACTCGCGCACGGTGCCGGTCACGACCCCAGAGACTACGTGCGGCGGGCCCGGCCCCCGGCACCCGCGGGTCCTGCCACGCGGCTGCATCCACGGGGGCGGCCCGGGGCGAAGGAGGACCGGTTCGGCGAACCGGCCACCACGGCCCCGCACAGCAGCACCACGGCGCCCGGACGTCCGCTCCCGGCGCGGGAGGAGACCGTCCATGAGCCGGCGCCCGGCACCGTCCCCGCTGAGCAGGCCGTGTTCCATCGAGTTGCGCGATACTGGCCGGGTGACCGCCGGCACGCAGCACCGCGAGCCCTCCGCCCGCCCCCCGGATCCGGCGCTGGCCGCCGCCCACGTCGACCGGGTCCGGGACGCCGTCGCGGCAGCCCTGGCCGACTTCCTCCAGGCCCAGCGCACCACCCTGGCCGGGATGGACCCGTCGCTGACGCCGGTCGTCGACGAGGTGTGCGCGCTGGCCGAGGGGGGGAAGCGGCTGCGCCCGCTGTTCGCCTACTGGGGCTGGCGCGGGGTGGCCGCCGACGCACCGGGCCCCGCCGAGGACGACGCCGCCGTGCTGCGCGCGGTGGCCGCCCTGGAGTTCGTGCACGCCAGCGCCCTGGTCCATGACGACGTCATGGACGGCGCGGTCACCCGCCGCGGCCGGCCGGCCACCCACGTCGGCTTCGCCGGCCGGCACGGGGACGGCGACCTGACCGGTGACGGCGACTCCTTCGGCGTCGGCGCGGCGATCCTGGTCGGCGACCTGGCGCTGGTGTGGTCCGACGAGCTGCTGCGCCGCTCGGGCATCACCGCCCCGGCGCTCGGCCGGGTCCGCGGCGTCTGGGACACCATGCGCACCGAGGTGACCGCCGGGCAGTACCTGGACCTGCTGCGGGCCGCCGGCGGGCTGCCCGGCCCCAGGGGTGCGCTCACCGTCGCCCGCTACAAGAGCGCCGGGTACACCGTCCAGCGTCCACTGCAGATCGGCGCCGCGATCGCCGGCACCTGGCCGCGGATCGCCGACGTCTACAGCTCCATCGGGCTGCCGCTGGGCGAGGCGTTCCAGCTGCGGGACGACGTCCTGGGCGTGTTCGGCGACCCTGCGGTCACCGGCAAGTCCGCCGACGACGACCTGCGCGAGGGCAAGCAGACCCTGCTCATCGCCCTCGCCGAGGAGCAGGCCGACGCGGCCGGCCGGCGGCTGCTGGCCGATTCCCTCGGCGACCCCGCCGCGAGCCCCGACCAGCTGCAGGCGCTGCGCGACCTGATCGAGGACACCGGCGCACGCGCCCGGGTCGAGGAACGGATCGCCGAGCGCACCGGGCTGGCCCGCACCGCCATCTCCGAGGCCCCGATCGCCGCGGACGCCCGGGCCGCGCTCGACGCGCTGGCCGTCGCCGCCACCACGCGAGCGGCATGACCACGACCACCTCCGGCGACCAGTGAGGCGCAGGCTGCGCACCGTTCCCGGCCGCACCGACCGGGTCGTCGTCGTCGGCGCCGGGCTGGCCGGGTTGTCGGCCGCGCTCCGGCTGCGCGGCGCCGGCCGCGAGGTCACCGTGGTCGAGCGGGCCACCGGACCCGGCGGCCGCGCGGGCCGGGTCGAGCGGGCCGGCTACTTCCTGGACACCGGCCCCTCGGTCTTCACCGCCCCCGAGCTGGTGGACGACGCGCTGGCCGCTGTCGGCGAGCGGCTGTCCGACCGGGTGACCCTGACGCCGCTGGCCACCACCTATCGGGCGCGGTACGCCGACGGCTCGTCCCTGGACGTGCACGCCGACCGCGACGCCTTCGCCGCCGAGGTGGAGCGGGTCTGCGGGCCGGCCCAGGCGGTGGAGCTGCGCCGCTACCTGGCCCACCTGGCCGAGCTGCACCGCGTCCAGCTGCCGGTCTTCATCGACCGCAATCTGGACTCGCCGCTGGACCTGCTCGGCCCCGAGCTGGTCCAGCTGGCCCGGATGGGTGGCTTCCGCACCCTGTCCCGGCACGTCGACCGGTACTTCACCGACGACCGGCTGCGCCGGCTGTTCAGCTTCCAGGCCCTCTACGCCGGCGTCTCGCCGTTCCGGGCGATCGCCGCCTACGCCGTCATCGCCCAGCTGGACATCGGCGCGGGCGTCTGGCACCCGCGGGGCGGGATCGCCGCCGTCCCCGCCGCGATGGCCGCCGCGGCCGCCGGCGCCGGGGTGGAGTTCCGCTACGGCGCCGGGGTCCAGCGGCTCGAGGTGTCCGGACGCCGGGTCACCGGGGTCTGCCTGGACGGCGGGGAGCGGTTGCCCGCCGACGCCGTCGTGGTCACCGTCGACCAGCCGCACCTGCTGGTGCCCGGGCTGCGGCCCCCGCGCCGGCCGGTGTACTCACCGTCCTGCGTGGCGCTGCACCTGGGCGTACGGGCCGAGCTGCCCGGCCAGGAGCACCACACGATCAGCTTCGGGGCGTCCTGGCGGCAGGTGTTCGACGAGCTGACCCGCGACGGCCGCCCGATGAGCGACCCGAGCCTGCTGGTCAGCATGCCGTCGGTGACCGACCGGTCGCTGGCCCCCGACGGCGGGCAGGTGCTCTCCGTCGTGGCCCCGACCCCGAACCTGGACCGCCGCAGCGGCGGCAACCCCGACCTGGACTGGCCGGCGCTGACCCCGCGCTACCGGGACGAGGTGCTGGCCACCCTGGAGGCCCGCGGCTGGACCGGGCTGACCGGCGCCATCGAGGTCGAGGAGGTGCTCGACCCGCTGGACTGGGCGGCCCAGGGCATGGCCGCGGGCACCCCGTTCGCGCTGGCACACACCTTCGGCCAGACCGGCCCCTTCCGCCCGCCGGCGCTGCCCCGCAGCGGCCCGGAGAACGTGGTGCTGGCCGGGTCGTCGGTGCAGCCGGGCGTCGGCGTCCCGATGGTGGTGATCAGCGGCCGGCTGGCCGCCGAGCGGATCACCGGGCGGGTGCCGGCGTGACCGCAGCTTCCTCCCGGCCCACCCCACCGCCGGCACCGGCGGTCCCACCGGCCACGCAGGCCGGACGGCAGGCCGCCCTGGAGGCCGCCTACCGGCACTGCGCGGCCATCGCCGCCGAGCACGGCAAGAGCTACCACCTGGCCACCCGGCTGCTCACCCCCGATCGCCGGCCGGCCGTGCACGCCCTCTACGCCGCGGCGCGCACCGCCGACGACCTGGTCGACGTCCCCGGCGCGGACCCGGCCGGCGACCTCGCCGCCTGGTCGCGGGCCACGCTGGAGGAGCTGGAGGCCGGCTGGTCGGCCGACCCGGTACGGCTGGCGCTGGTGGACACCGTGCGCCGGTACGACATCCCGCTGGAGCACCTCGTCGACTTCCTGGCCGCCATGACCAGCGACCTCGAGGTCACCGGCTACGCCGACCTGGATGCCCTGGACCGGTACATGTGGGGGTCGGCGTCGGTGATCGGGCTGCAGGTGCTGCCCGTGCTGGGCACCGCGCCGGGCGTCGCCCGGGAGGAGGCCGCGCCGCACGCCATCGCCCTGGGCGAGGCCTTCCAGCTGACCAACTTCCTGCGCGACGTCGGCGAGGACGTCGACCGCGGCCGGGTCTACCTGCCCGAGGACATGATGGCCGCGCACGGGGTGACCCGTGAGCAGCTGGCCGCCAAGCGCTACGACGCCGGGTTCCGCCGGCTGATGCGCGAGATGGTGGCCGTGACCCGCCGTCGGTACGACGACGCGGCACCGGGCACCCCGCTGCTGGCCGCTGAGTCCCGGGACTGCGTCCGCGCCGCCACCGACCTCTACGGCGGCATCCTCACCGAGATCGAGCGGGCCGACTACCGGGTGCTCGACCGGCGCGTGCGGGTGCCCAGGCCACGCCGCCTGGCCGTGTTCGCCCGGCGGTTGACCGCCGCCCAGCTCGCCAGGGTGAGGGTCACCATGGCGAAGCCGAAGAGCAGGTCCTCCACCGGCGCGTAGGCGATGCGCAGGCCCCAGATGGCCGACGGGTCGTAGGTGACCACGTCGAGCCCGGTGAGCACGCCGTTCATCAGCAGCTGGAAGACCAGCACGATGGCGTAGGCCACCCAGAAGACCCGGCGGGTGACCAGCCGGGTGCGGTAGACGGCCAGGTCCATCACCAGGACGGCGACCACCGCCAGGACCGCCAGCGCGGAGTAGCTCATGCCCTGCGCACCGGAGGCTCGGCCTCATCCGCCGGGTAGCCGGCGTCCCAGCCGGTGACCTTCCGCACCGCCTCCAGCGCCAGCACCGCGCAGACGGGGACGACGAGGAAGAACAGCACCTCCTCCGGCGGCATCCCCCCGGGTAGGCGGACGCCGAGGGTGCGGGTGTCGCTGTAGTTCCAGTGGCCGGCGGAGATGGCGTAGAGCACCCACACCACGAAGACCACGAACTCCGGCAGCACCGCCAGCAGCAACCGGCGCCAGCGGGCGTAGACGCGCACCCCGAGCAGCAGCTCCAGCGGCGCGGTGACCGCCAGGCAGCCGACCAGCAGCCCCAGGTAGGTCAGGTGCGCCATCGGGGAGCCGGCGTCGGCGGTGTTACAGCGCCAGGGCCTGGGCGCGGCGGGTGACCTCGGTGTGCCGGTCGTCCCGCAGCGCCTGCACGGGGGTGCCGGGCAGCGAGTCGTCGACCCGGAACAGCCACTCGAAGGCCTCCTCGTCGGTGAACCGGCCGTCGTAGAGGACGGTCAGCAGACCGGGCAGGTGCTTGAGGATCGCCCCGTTCTGCAGGAAGTCCGTCGGGATCTTGCCGTTGCCACTGCCGGGCACCGCCATGAGCTTCCGCTCGGCGATCAACTGGCGGACCTTGTTGGCCGAGACGCCGAGCTGCTCGGCGACCTCCGCGGGGGTGAGCGTGTCCATAGGCTGTCAGCCTATGGCGAGCGCACACGGTCCGGCGGACACCCCAGGGAATCGCCCCGCCCTGACCCAGCGACAGCGGCCGGCCGGCCACCCCGCCGGCCCCCCGGCGACCCCGGACGACCCCGACCGCGAGCCGCCCTACCTGGACCTCGAGCGGCTGGAGGCGCGGGCCCGCGAGGTGCTGCCCGCCGACGTCTTCGACTACTACGCCGGCGGCGCGGAGACCGAGACGACGCTGACCGAGGCCCCCGGTGCGTGGCGGGCCTGGCGGCTGCGGCCCCGGGTGCTGCGGGGCATCGCCGCGGCGCAGCTGGGCACCACGCTGCTGGGCAGCGAGGTGGCCACGCCGATCGGGGTGGCGCCGTGGGCCTACCAGGGCATGGCCCACCCCGACGGGGAGCGGGCCACGGCGGCCGGCGCGGCGGCGGCCGGGGCGCTGATGACCGTCTCGACCAGTGCCAACCACTCGCTGGAGGAGGTCGTCGGGGTCGCCCCGGGGTCGCCGTCGTGGTTCCAGCTCTACCGACTGCACTCCCCCGGCCACACCGACGACCTCGCCCGCCGGGCCGGCGACGCCGGGTACCGCGCCCTGGTGCTGACCGTCGACCTGCCGCTGCTGGGCCGCCGCCGCCGGGACCTGGTGAGCGACTTCGCGCTGCCGGCCGGGCTCCGGCTGGGCAACCACCCCCCGGTGGACGGCGCCCAGCCACGGCTGCAGGCGATGGAGACCCCGACCTGGACCTTCGACGAGATCGGCCGCTTCGCCGACGTGTCCGGCCTGCCGGTGGTGGTCAAGGGAGTGCTGCGCGGCGACGACGCGGCGCGGTGCGTCGAGGCCGGCGCCTCGGCCGTGTGGGTGTCCACCCACGGCGGCCGGCAGGCCGACCCCGCGGTGTCCAGCGCGTACGCCCTGCCCGAGGTCGTCGAGGCGGTCGGCGACGAGGCCGAGGTCTACGCCGACGGCGGGATCCGGAACGGCTCCGACGTGCTCACCGCCCTGGCGCTGGGCGCACGGGCGGTGTTCCTGGGCCGGCCGACCATCTGGGGCCTGGCGACCGGCGGTGCCGACGGCGTGGCGGCGGTGATCAGCGGGCTCACCGAGGAGCTTGCCCACACCATGGTGCTGTGTGGTCTCCCCGACGTCGCCGCGGTGCCCCGGGACACCGTCGTCCGCGCCCGGTGAGCCCCCCTGGGGCCAAAGTGGCCACTTGGGCCCCAGCGGGCCGTCGCGCTCGCGTCGTTGGGTCACGTGACGGGAATCCGCTCCTAGACTCGCATCCGTGGAGACCGTCGTGACCGACCCTGTGGTCGGCATCGTGCTCGAGGGGCGCTACCGCCTCGAGGAGCACCTGGCGCGCGGCGGCATGTCCACCGTCTACACCGCCACCGACCTGCGGCTGCACCGCACCGTCGCGGTCAAGGTGATGGCCGAGCACCTGGCGCACGACCCGGCCTTCGTCGACCGGTTCACCCGCGAGGCCCGTGCCGCGGCGATGCTCAGCCACCCCAACGTCGTCTCGGTCAGCGACCAGGGCAGCGACCAGGATCTGGTCTACCTGGTCATGGAGCTCATCCGCGGCCGCACGCTGCGCGACCTGCTGCAGGCCCGCGGGCGGCTGACCGTCGGCGAGGCGTTCGCCGTCCTGGAGCCGGTGCTCAGCGGGCTCACCGCCGCCCACCGGGCCGGCATCGTGCACCGCGACGTCAAGCCCGAGAACGTGCTGATCTCCACCGACGGCCAGGTCAAGGTGGCCGACTTCGGGCTGGCCCGGGCGGTGGCCGGCACCGGGCAGACCAGCCACACCGGCGGCGTGCTCATCGGCACGGTCGCCTACCTCTCCCCCGAGCAGCTCGAGCGCGGCCGCAGCGACGCCCGCAGCGACGTCTACGCCGCCGGGGTGATGCTGTTCGAGCTGCTCACCGGCCACCCGCCCTACGGCGGCGACAGCGCCCTGGCGGTGGCCTACCAGCACGTGCACCACGACGTCCCCGCCCCCTCGGTCGAGGTGCAGACCGTGCCGTGGCAGGTCGACGAGCTGGTCGCCCGGGCGACCCGCCGCGACCCGGCCTCCCGGCCGCTGGACGCCGGCGCGCTCCTCGCCGAGATCGCCGACGTCCGGGCCGACCTGGGTCTCGCCCGCGTCCCGGTGCCCACCGGGCAGGCCGCCGGCGGCCCCGCGACGCTGCGCCCGACCAACCGGGCCACCGCCCCCCGTCCCCGCCAGCCCAGCAGTTCCGGCAGCGACGACGACCCACGCACCGAGGTGCTGCCCCCCGCGCGGGTGCCCCGCGGCCGGGACGCCGGCCGGGGCACCACGGTGCTGCCGGGCATGGGTGCCGGCCCCACCACGCACGTCGCCGGCGCGCGCCCCTCGGTCGCGCCGCGGTCCGCGGCGCTGCGCACGGGGGTGCCGCCGCACATCCGCAAGCGTCGCTTCCGCCTGGGCCTGGCCGTCCTGCTGCTGCTGGCGATCACCGTCGGCGCGATCGGCTGGTGGCTGGGCTCGGGTCGCTGGACCGACGTGCCCCCACTGGTCGGCCAGTCGCAGGAGAGCGCCATCGGCCAGCTGCAGGAGGCCGGGCTGGACCCCGCCTTCGGCGAGGAACAGTTCAGCGAGGACGTGCCCGAGGGCACCGTCATCTCCGCCGACCCCTCCGGTGGCCGGCTGATCCGCGGCACCGACGTCACGCTGGTCGTGTCCAAGGGGCAGGAGCGGTTCGCCGTCGACCCCACCCTGGTCGGGCAGCCGCTGGACGCCGTGCGGACGGCGCTCGCCGAGGTCCCGGTCACCCTCGCGACGGCCCAGGACTACGACCAGTCGGTGCCCGCGGGCAGCGTGATCCGCTTCGACCCGGCACCGGGTGCCGAGCTCAAGCGGGGCGACACGGTGACCGCGGTGGTCAGCGAGGGGCGCGCGCCGGTCGAGGTGCCCAACGTCGTCGGCCAGGACCCCGACGCCGCCACGAACATCCTGGAGGACCTCGGCTTCACCGTGCAGACGTCGGAGGGCCGCAGCAGCGACGTCGCGAAGGGTGCGGTCATGGGCGTCGACCCGTCGCCGTCCGCTGACCCGCAGCCCTACGGCAGCACGGTGACCATCACGGTGTCCGTGGGCGTGCCGCAGGTGACCGTGCCGGACGTGAAGGACATGAAGAAGGACGAGGCCATCGCCGCCCTCGAGGCGGTCGGGCTCAAGGCCGAGACGGTCACCTTCGTCGTCGGCGACCGGGTGTTCAACCAGAGTCCCAAGAAGGGCGAGGTCGTCGACGAGGGCACCACGGTCCGCATCCTGCTCAGCTTCCGGTGACCGCCCGCTCGTGACCTCTCCCAGCACCGCACTGCCTCCCATCGGCGCGCACGTCCAGGTCAAGGGCGGCCTGGCGAAGGGCGGCCTCGCCTACACCGACGCCGTGGCCGCCCGCGCCGTCCAGGTGTTCGTCGGCAATCCGCGCGGCTGGAAGCCCAGCGCCGGGGACCCCCGCCAGGACGCCGCGTTCACCGCCGGCTGCGCCGAGCGGGGCGTGCCCTCGTTCATCCACACGCCGTTCCTGGTCAACGTCGGCTCGCCCAGCGAGGCCACCGTCGAGCAGTCGATCGCCACGATCACGCACACCCTCGCCCGGGGCGCCCAGCTCGGCTGCGCCGGCGTCGTCGTGCACGCCGGCTCCGCCGTCGGCGAGGACCGCTACGAGGCCGCGCTGGCCCAGCTGCACGAGCGGCTGCTGCCCGTGCTCGATGCCCTGCCCGCGGGCGGGCCCCGGCTGCTCGTGGAGCCCACCGCCGGGGGCGGCAAGTCGCTGGCGGCCACCGTGGAGGACCTGGGGCCCTACCTGGCCGCGCTGGACCACCATCCGGCGGTCGGCGTCTGCTTCGACACCTGCCACGCCTGGGCCGCCGGGCACGACCTGGCCACCCCGGGTGGGATGACGGCGACCCTGGACGCGCTGGTGGCCACCGTGGGCAGCGGCCGGCTGGGCCTGGTGCACGCCAACGACTCGCTGGACGGCTGCGGCTCCACCCGGGACCGGCACACCACGATCGGCGCCGGCTCGATCGGCGCTGCCCCCTTCGCCGAGCTGCTCACCCACCCGGAGCTGGCCGGGGTGGCCGTCGTGGTCGAGACGCCCAGCGACGACGGCGAGACCAGCTTCGGCGGGCACGCCCGCGACATCGCGCTGCTCACCGCGCTCCGCGACGGCGCACTGCTCCCCGCCTGACCCGCCCCGCCCGTGGCGCGCCCGCGCGTCACGACGCGCCGCGCACAATCGATTGCATTCGCCTGCTCACTTCCCGTGACGACAGGCGGAAGGTTGGCTCCGTGTAGCCGCGCTACGCCTGACGGTGCGGCGCCCACCCGGAGCGAGGAGAACCTTCCGTGCAGATCCGCAGGAGCATGGCCGCCGCCGCGATCGCGGCGCTGGCGGCCACCG